>JAGCXX010000282.1 GCA_017961115.1 Prevotella sp.
TAGGTCCTACCTATACAGACAAGATTTCTCGCAACGGTCTTCGTGTGGGTGACATTTTCGACAATTTTGAGGAGAAATATGCTGCTCACAAGGCTCGCCATGAGCAGATGCTCCGCGACCTGCACTATACCGATTACGACATTACCGAGGTGGAGGAGAAATGGATGATGGGCATCGAGTTTCTCAAACAGTTTCCCATCGTTGACAGCGAACATGAAATCAATAGGTTGCTCAAGGAAGGCAAGAGTATCCTCTGCGAAGGGGCACAGGGCACCATGTTGGACATCGATTTCGGCAGCTATCCCTTTGTCACTTCATCCAACACCATATGCGCAGGTGCATGTACAGGCCTTGGCATCGGGCCAAACAAGATTGGCGAGGTCTATGGCATCATGAAGGCCTATTGCACACGGGTTGGTGCAGGACCATTCCCCACCGAACTCTTCGATGAGACAGGTGCCACCATTCGTCAGTTGGGACATGAGTATGGTGCAGTCACAGGTCGTGAGCGGCGCTGTGGCTGGATTGACCTGGTGGCTCTCCGATATTCCATCATGGTCAACGGCGTCACCCAACTGATTATGATGAAGAGCGATGTGCTCGATGGTTTTGATTCCATTAAGGCTTGTGTGGCATATACCAAGAACGGAGAACTGACAGAGGACTTCCCCTACGATATCGAACAAGGTATCGAACCCGTATATGTGGAACTCAAGGGGTGGAATACCGACATGACACAATTCACCTCGGAGGAACAATTCCCACCCGAGTTTAAAGAGTATGTGACATTCCTCGAGCAGCAATTGGCTACCCCCATCAAAATCATCTCCATCGGTCCTGACCGTGAGCAGACCATCATTCGCAAATAATCATGGCACAGAAACCAAGCATACCCAAAGGCACACGCGACTTCTCGCCTGAAGAGATGGCGAAGCGCAACTATATCTTCAACACCATACGTGAAGTCTATGCTCTCCATGGCTTCCAACAGATAGAGACCCCGGCGATGGAGACACTCCAGACCCTCATGGGCAAATATGGTGAGGAGGGCGACAAGCTGTTGTTTAAAATTCTCAATTCCGGCGACTTCACCAACAAGGTGAGCGATGAGGAACTGCTTGGCCGCCAGCCGTTGCACCTTGCTGCACGTATTTGCGAGAAGGGATTGCGCTATGACCTCACCGTTCCCTTTGCCCGCTATGTGGTGATGCATCGTGAGGAACTGCAGTTGCCTTTCAAGCGCTATCAGATACAGCCTGTGTGGCGTGCCGACCGTCCTCAGAAAGGACGTTACCGTGAGTTTTATCAGTGTGACGCCGATATCGTGGGCAGCGACTCCCTGCTCAATGAGGTGGAACTGATGCAGATGGTCGACCAGGTGTTTGCCAAGTTTGGCATCCGCGTGGCCATCAAAATCAACAACCGCAAGATTCTCTCTGGCATAGCGGAGGTGATAGGTGAGGCTGAGAAAATTGTGGATATTACCGTGGCTATAGACAAACTCGACAAAATCGGACTTGATGGTGTCAATGCCGAACTCTCCTCGTCGGGTATAGCCCAGGAGTCCATTGACAAACTGCAACCCATTATTGCCCTCGCTGGGACCAATGAGGAGAAGCTCGACACCATTGCAAGTGTACTGCAGACCTCTGAAATAGGCCTCAAGGGAGTGGAGGAGGTGAGAACTATCCTCGAGACGCTGAAATTGTGTCAGTTGACCAATCGTATAGAACTTGACCTCACGCTTGCCCGCGGACTTAACTATTATACGGGTGCCATTTTTGAGGTGAAGGCACTTGACGTACAGATAGGCAGCATCACTGGAGGTGGCCGTTACGACAACCTCACTGGCATCTTTGGTATGCCCGGACTGAGCGGCGTGGGCATCTCCTTTGGGGCAGACCGCATATTCGACGTACTCAATACGCTCGACCTTTACCCCAAAGAGGCGGTGGATGCTACCAAGGTGCTGTTCATCAATTTCGGTGATGCTGAGACAGCCTATTGCCTTCCGCTGGCTAATCGTCTCCGCCAGGCGGGTATCAGTTGCGAAATCTATCCCGACAAGGCGAAGATGAAGAAGCAGATGGGTTATGCCAATGCCAAGCACATACCTTTCGTAGCATTGGCTGGCGACAATGAGATTGCCGAGCAAAAAGTAACCCTGAAGAATATGGAGACTGGCGAGCAATCGTTGCTGACCATCGAAGAAATGGTAAATGTTGTTGAAAATTGAAGGTTTTAAATTGAAGAATAAAGTCCAGAATATCATCATTATTGTGCTTGCCGTTTTGGCTATGTCAGCGACCAAGCACAAAACAACCATCTTCATGATTGGCGACTCCACCATGGCCAATAAGCCTTATGACAACGAGAAGCCAGAAAGAGGGTGGGGTATGGCTCTTCAGGGTTTTTTCACCGATGCCATCGTTGTTGACAACCATGCCGTCAACGGGCGTTCCTCCAAGAGCTTTATTGATGAAGGACGTTGGCAGGTGGTCTATGACAAAATCACTCCTGGCGACTATGTCATCATACAGTTTGGGCATAATGACGAGAAACCCAAGGAAGACCGCCACACCGACCCTGGGACTACCTTTGATGCCAACCTTACCAAGTTCATCACAGAGACCCGTGAGCGAGGGGGTATCCCCATCCTCATGAATGCCGTAGTGAGAAGAAATTTTGAAATTAAGGCAGAGGTGAATGATGATGACGAGAAATTGCGCGACACCCAGTTTACTGGTACAAAGAAGAAAGAAGGCGATGTCCTTATCGATACTCATGGCGATTACATCGTAGCTCCCCGCAATGTGGCGGCTGCCACCAACACTGTTTTTGTAGATGCCAACCGGGTCACCCACAATCTTGAGCAGGGGTTGGGGCCGGAGAAGTCCAAACTTCTCCACATGTGGTTCAAACCTGGTGAGAATCCGTCGATTCCCAATGGCCGTGAGGACAATACTCACTACAATGTCTATGGTGCCCATGTCGTGGCAGGACTGTTGGTGGATGAGATTGCTGTCGCCGTGCCTGCTCTCCGCAAATATGTGCGTCATTATGACTACATCGTGGCCAATGACGGCAAGGGCAATTATATGGATTTGCAAAAAGCCGTCGATGAGGCACCTATGGGTAAAAAGACCACCATCAGAGTGCTCAACGGTGAATGGCGGCGCCCTATTATCCCTAAGGGAAAGAAAATCAAGTTCTCATTGTCAGAGAACGCAAAATTTATCAAATAGGGGAACTTTCTTTTCCTATCAGTTCTTGATAACTATCCGCCTGTAACCTACCAAGGGTATATGGCCATGGTCACGAACTTCGCAGACAACATGAATCTCACAAGGTGTGTCTGATGGGATGGTGAGCGTGGCTTTTGCCTCCTGTATGTTGAGTTGAACGTGTTGCGGACAATTGCCCGCGTCACGTTGAATCCACCACTTGAAATCAAGGGCATCACCATCTGGGTCGTATGAGCTAGAGGCATCGATAACAACAGTCTCCCCTTTGCTGGCTGTGACATGAATAGGTGTTCTCCCCCTTGTTCCATTGATGTCAACTACGGGATTGCGGTTGCCTTTCCCCTTTTCCGCCCATTCTATTCGGGCAGAGAAATCACGGAATGTGTCTTCATAAAAACGAAGTTCGTATTCCCTTGAAATGTCTTTTTGGGGAATGCGCCAATTGGTCCATGCTACCGTAAGAGAATCTGGACACATGTCGCGTTTGAAACAGCCTGCCCATCCTACTTGTTGAGGGTCGTCGGAATCGTGAAGACCATTTGGAAGTATGTTGAGCCAACTGGGCGTGTCGCCTTCCACACCCCATTTGAAAGTAGGATAGGCTTTGCCCAACTCCCCATGCCCTTGTATCATTTTGGCATAGTCATCCCAGTGATTCTTGCCCAACTCATTCTGTGAGAGCCATGCGCTCTCGTCCCAGATGAAAAGCAAATCGCGGGCAAACTCGCGCCTCAGCCATTGGTGGGAACTATATGACCGGTTCATTCGCATGCCATATACCATATCCTGGTCGGTGATGGTATAGACACGCAGTTTCTTGAGGAATTTGCTCAGTTGTTCAGGGGTACGTTCTTGCTTCACTTGCCAGATGGCTTGTGATAAGGTGTTGGCTCCACCCCATGACGCAATCCAGAGGGGGCGAGGGTCGTCCTCATCGACAAGTTGGATGATGAGGTCGCTGCCTGGGGAGCGGTTGGCTTTGCCAATGACTCCAATGCCTGCCCGCTGACTTCCCATCGCCACACGGCTGCGAAGGTATTCGGCACTTGGCCAATAGCCGATGGCCTGTTGGTTTTGTTCGGCGTCAAGTGGAATGAATTTCTTCTGGCCGGAGCGTTTCATCAGATTTTTCACGTCATGCTCATAGGCATCTATGACGCGCCAAAGCGAATCGGCCCATTCTGTGGGGTAGGGGTCGCAGTTCCAACCAATGGTGGTGATAAGGGCCTCTATTTCGATTTGGTCAGCATATGTCATCAGTCTGACCATCGACTCCATATCGTCGGGCTCTATCGATGCTGGGGCAATGTCGGTCAGGACCACCAGCCTCGGCTTCAGTTCCTCTGCATGCGCTGGCACGGCAAGGCACATGCACAGGAGGAAAGTCAATAAAGCAATCATTTGACGCTGTTGCATCGGTCGGTAAAGAACTTGCGGAAGTCAGACCATTTGTAATATGGATATAGGTCTGTGGGAACCGGCAACTTGGCCTCGCTGCCATTGAGAAGGCATTTCAGCAGAATGTCGTCTTTGCCTTTTTTGCCACGGTAGAATATCAGTTGGATGTTGGATGCCTTGCAGGTCTCCCAATTCTGGTAACAATTCTTCACTTCGTATGGGTCTTCAGGGTCAATGTCGGCACCATTGATACCCATCAGGACGGTGAGCGGACCGAGGCAGGTGTCGTGTCCGAAACGCAGGTCGGCAAGATGGTTGCTGCTGCCGTTAAACACTGCATCGGCTTTCTTGATGATATCCTCAAGAATAGGAATCATCTGATATTGAGGGGAGAATACCCATGAATAGGACCCCAAGTTGGAGCCTTCCCATTCATTGATCATTTCCTCATCTGAGACAATGTCGTCCATCATGCCCTCATGGTTGATATTCGGAAGGGAGGCGTAGAGGTTGAGAAGGTCACTTCCGATTTGATATGCCCTCTTGGGCAGACTGTCGGTGCTGGTGAAGACACGTGAGACGATTTTTTCTCTCAGTGAGTCCTCTTTCTTGAATTGGTCACGGTTTTTCTCGTAACGGGGATTGACTTTGGGATAATCGTGTTTCACGGGATTTTGGCGGTCGGTGGGGACAACACCATCGAGTGTGAAACGGGAAGATTGCTCGCGGATTTCAATCTTGGGATTGCACTGAACCAATTCCTGGCAGAATGCGGCCATGCTGATGACACAACGTCCTGTCAGGGATGAAATGGCATAGACGTTGCCGCCTTTCTTGAATACCTCGGGAAAACTATTGTACATCGTACGAGCAATGTATTGGTGCTGTTCCCAACCCAATTGAGTCAGTTCGCTGACTCCGGTCATGAGTTCGTCCTTGATGGACATGAAGTTGTTGTAGAATTTCTCTCCCACAGAAGTGAGAAGGTGCTTCTCGTGTGCGGCTGTGAACACCCTGTCCAAATCCTTGTACAACTGGTCGGTCCAATAATAGCGTGAGCCATGGCGTCCATAATGGCTGATGTAGAAAGGCTTATAGCCTCGTGGTGCCTTTGTCTGAGGGCATGACTCACACGAATAAGGGTAGTCATTGCCATAGGCCTTCCGAGGGTCTGCCTTGAGTTGGTCAATGGCAGACATGTTTTGTCCCCATGCAGTGATGGCAAATAGTACAAGGATGAGGGTTGGGAAAAACTTCTTCATAGCTGAGTATTTCAATAAGTTAGTATTTGATGTTCATTTCATGGCACCAAAATTACAAAAAATCATTTACATTTCAAAAGGTTTGAAAAAGATAAATGCAAATCAACTTCAACTTTATTCAACTATCTCCTCCCAACTTGCGGAAATAGATTTTTTTATGTAATTTTGCACTCAAATATGAATAGGTTATGATGATTTCTAAAAACCAATATCTGCACGGATTTGGCTTCATAGTCATCCTGTTGGCATTGGTGCGCTGTATTTTTCCATCTGTAGCAGGTTCACTCAATCAACAAGATGAGATAACCCAAGGACATGAAGACTCCTTGAGTACTGATTCTGTTGTTCCACCAGTGAAATTGGCAGTCACCCCTCAGCAAACAATGGAGGAAATTGCCTCTCTTGAAAGGCCTGAGCGGAAAGATATGTCAGAAGTAAATGGAAAGCCTCATCCTGTTGTGGGCGTTCTTAGCTACAGTAAGGCTTTCCCCGACTCAAATGATGTGCAATATGCTGTCGCCACCCGATTAGGTGTATCCTCTGTAAGCAACAGGGAGGAGGCAGAGAAGCGGAAGGCAGAATTGGTGTATATGGCTGCCAGTCCATATTATCATGTAGACCCATTGAAAAACAGTATTCCGTATCTGGTCCCCAGGGCGGCTGTACTGCTGAACGATATAGGACGTAATTTTTTTGATAGCCTTTATGTGAAGCATATCCCGCTGCACCAGTTTATTGTG
Organism: Prevotella sp.; assembly: GCA_017961115.1. GTDB lineage: Bacteria > Bacteroidota > Bacteroidia > Bacteroidales > Bacteroidaceae > Prevotella. The sequence goes on from JAGCXX010000282.1 coordinate 6,646, forward strand.
ACCAGTGTTTTGAGAAGTGAGGAAGACCTTGAAAAACTCAAACAAGTCAATCATAATGTCTCTGACAACAGTTGCCATCTTTATGGCACCACGTTTGATATAGGCTACAACCGATACAAGACGGTAGAAGACCCGGATGGTCCGCATAAGCGTCTGGTAAGGGATGATACGCTGAAATGGGTGCTCAGTGAGGTGCTCCGCGACCTGCGCGAGCAAGAGAGATGTTATGTGAAATACGAAAGGAAACAGGGATGTTTCCATATCACAGTGCGGTGACAATCCATTCTGAACGATGATAAGAAACAAGTGCCATACAGATGTCCAACTCATGGAATTGATACAACAGGTGGGCTTCCTGCCTTTGTTGGACAGTGGTATTGTAGGTTTTTCTGCAGAGGATGCCGTTGATGAGGAATGCCATTACGTGTTGCTTCCAGATGGGGGATGGGACTGGCCTTTATGGAAATGGAAGGGTACCATTGTCACAGAGGGCAATTGTGTCTATGGTAAGTTCTTCAACAAAAAAGCGGGATTTGTCAGCAAGGAATGGTGGCCTGATTTTTGCAATTACCGACGGGCGATACACCCCAAGCCTGAAGAGGGTTCTATCGAGGAGGCCATACTGATGACTTTGCGTGAGCATGGAAGTCTCATTACAAGAGAACTCAGAAGTGCCTGCGGGTTTAATGGCCCAAAGATGAGAGGGAAGTTTGACGGATATGTCACTCGTCTGCAAATGGGTTGCCGCATCATCACCGAGGACTTTGTCTATCCAAGAGACAAGCACAACAGGGAATATGGATGGGGATGGTCCTTGCTCACCACTCCGGAACAACTTCTCGGCACAGAAGAATGCCATTGTGAGAGAACTCCAATGGAGTCATTGAAAAGAATGCTTGCACATCTGGCCTCGATATTGCCCGATGCCTCCGAAAAGCAAGTATTCAATATGCTTAGATAGCTTCTCAAATTTCTTGTCCGTCCCTTTTATTCCTTCTGATTTTCCATCCTATTGCAGCTACTGAGACACTGACGATAGGTGAGAGCATGTTGAAAAAACAATAGGGAAGATAGGTCAGCGTGGCCACACCCAGCACTGTGCTCTGCGTAAGGCCGCAGGTGTTCCATGGCACAAGTACAGAGGTGACGGTTCCGCCATCCTCACATGAGCGGCTCAGCAAACGCGGTTCGTATCCCATCTTGGCATACATGTTTTTGAACATGGAACTGGTAAGGATGATGGACAAAAACTGGTCGGCTGTGGTGATGTTGAGGAATATGGCACTGCCTACCGTAGAGGCGACAAGCGAGACCGTTCCCCTCACCATGCGTTGGAAAAAAGCCATGATGTCCTCCAGCAGACCGGCTGCTGTCAAAGCTCCTGCAAAAACTTGCGCGCTGATAATCAGCCATACGGTAGGCATCATTCCGCCCATTCCACGTGTTGACACCAATTTGTCGAGTTCGCTGATGCCAGTGGAAATGGCGGTGGAGTCATAACAGGAGCGGATTACCCCCTCATACAATGCAAGGAAATTGGGAAGACCATTGTCGCCTGCTATTTCCCTGATACGGTCGGGTTGTACAATGAGGGCAACAATTCCGGCAATGATGACTGCAAGAAAGAGCACGACCAGGGAAGGCCATCTCTTGATTATCATCAGGGCAATCACCAAAGGTACAAGGAGAAGCCAGGGTGAAATCACGAATGTATGGGAGAGGCCGTCCATGAATAGTGCAACGTCCCCCTCACCAGACACATCCATCAATAGTCCGGTTACAAGAAAAATGGTTAAGGCAATCAGGAAGGTGGGCACCGTTGTCATCATCATGTATTTGATATGTGTGAAAAGGGGCGTTCCCACTACGCTTGAAGCCAGGACAGTAGTGTCGGAGAGGGGAGACAACTTGTCACCGAAATAGGCACCGCTGATGATGGCTCCCGCCGTCCATCCATTGGAGAACCCAAGGGCATTGCCCACTCCCAACAAAGCCACGCCAACGGTGGCTATCGTGGTCCAAGAGGAGCCAATCATCAGACTGATGATGGCACAGATGATGCAAGAGCTGACCAAAAACCATTGAGGAGAGAGAATTTGCAGGCCATAATAAATCATTGTGGGTACAATACCAGATACCATCCAAGTACCGCCGATGGCGCCTATCAACAACAATATAATGATGGATGGAGTGCAACTGGCCACTTTGGCGGTTATCTCCTTGTCAAGGTTTTCCCACGAGAGGCGCTTGCTCAGCCAACCGATGAGAACGCTTACTCCTGATGCGATAATCAATGACACCTGACTGGCGCCGTCGAGAGTGGCATTGCCAAAAACGGAGATGCAGCCAACCAAAAGTGCAATGAGCACAATAAATGGGATAAATGCAATCATTATATGTTATTTTGTGGCAAAAATAATGAATTTGGTTGTATTCTGACGCTTTTTTCTTACTTTTGTTGCCAAAACAATACAAAAATTGATAATCCATGATACAGCAAGTCGAAGTGTATTTAAAACCGATGCCGAAAGGATTCCATCTGGTTACAGGCGAGATTATGCGCCAATTACCCCAATTGCCGAAAACTGGATTGATGAATGTCTTTGTCAAACACACCAGTTGCGGATTAAGCATCAATGAGAATTGCGACCCCGATGTAAGGGAAGATATGGAAACCATTTTCAACAAGTTGGTTCCAGAGAACAGACCTGAATACATGCACACTTTAGAAGGTTCTGACGATATGCCTGCCCATGCGAAGTCTGTCATAAGCGGTGTCAGTCTCACCATTCCCATCACCAATGGTCGTTTGAATTTAGGGACATGGCAGGGCATATATTTTAATGAGTACCGAAATCATGGAGGAACAAGAAAACTGATTGTCACCATCATGGGAGAGTGACATGTCTATAAAGAATAGAGGGTGCCCAACCGAGCACCCTCTGTTCTTTGTATGGGAGTTATATTGCTTAGAATACGTGCAGACCGAGGAACACCATCAATCCGTTCATCAATATCCAGAAGATGGCGAATGGCATGGTCTTGCGCATAATCTCACCGTCCTGACCTTCCATGTCACAGGCGGCAGTCGCAATGGCTATACTTTGGGGTGACAGCAACTTGCCGCCCTCCGAACCCGCACAGTTGGCGGCAGCTAGCCAGTTGGTCTCGTTGCCACTGACACCGAAGAACGTGCCTTGATGGACAAGACCTAAGTCGCTGGCAGCAGTGGCTTGAAGTTTGCCAAAGAGAATGTTGGCATTGGTGGCACTGCCCGTAACAAAAGTACCAATTGAGCCGATAAGTGGTGCAAAGAAGGGGAAGAACGTGCCGGTCAGTGCAACCAGTCCCTTGGCGATATCATTGGTCATTCCTGTATTGTTCATCAGCATGGCCATCGCTACAAGGCAGCAAATGGTTACAACCGTCTTCTGCAGGTTGATGGTGGTCTTGGCCAACAATCTCATCAGTTTGCCAAAACTGAGTCCCTGAATCAAACCGCCTATCGTAGCACCAAGGAATATCATCAGACCAGCATTGGAGAGCCAGCCAAATTTGAAGGTGTTGCCTACCACTGGCAAATCAAATTTCGTTACCAAAGTCTTGTTCAGCAGTTCGTTGATTGGTGGCACAATCTTGCTGGAAATGAGGATGAAGAAGATAATGAGTCCGTATACACTCCAAGCCTTGAGTGTCTTTGACATGCCGAATTTTTTCTTCTCCACTTTCACCTCATCTGCAGGATCTTCATCATGAATGAACAGTTTGTTGTAAATCAACATGGCGATGATGGCTGCCACACTGCCCAGGATGGCCGGTGTCTCTGGTCCAATGAAATGGGCACAACAGAATTGAACAATGATTGAGAAGGTGCCAACAAACAAAGCCAGCGTGATGTTCTTGAGTATTTTTGTGCGGTCGGTCATCATGAGAATGAGGAAAGGAGTGATGAAGAACATCAGAGCCAATTGTACGATGATAAAGGTTGCAACCTCACACAGCATTTCGGGAGAAGCCACTCCTTCAGCGGCAACTTGATTGGCCAGTGTCGTGGCGGGAAGGCCCACAGCACCGAAACCTACAGCAACAGTGTTGGCAACCAAACAGATGACAGCCGAGAACATCGGCTTGAATCCCAAACCAATAAGGATGGCGGCAGGAATGGCAACAGCCGTTCCGAAACCTGCCATGCCCTCGAGCACACCACCCAGTCCCCATGTCAGAAGCAGAACAAGGAGACCTTTGTCTGAGGTCATTTGGATGAATTGGGTCTTGATGGTTTCAATTTCCTTCGTCTCACAAAGGATGTTGTAACTGTAGATGGCGCAGATGATGATGAGGATAATGGGGAAACATGCCTTGAGCAGGCCTTCCACTACAGACCACAGGGTGATTCCGTAAATAGACAAACCGGCATATTTTTCCGGAATGATTCCCAGGGCTGGCGCGGCAAACAATGCCAGGAGGATTGTCACGATAAGTGTAACCATGGCACTTTTGTAGCCGGACACTTTAAAACCCATCATCAATACGATGAGCAATACAATTGGAATAACAGAAATTAAAGCTGACATAAGGTTTAAGGTATTAAATAAGTTTTCGCCAAAAATACTTAAAATATTTCAAATACAGCCATTTTTATGAAGAAAAATGCTTCTCTCCATCAAATTTTGCGGTAAAATTCTTATTTCTCAACAATACTTTTGAATTTTTTCCATTGTGACGCCTTTTGGTAAGCATTCTTGCTCCCAGCTGGTACGACCAAAGTGATTTTCTCACCGCCCTTGCTTTTAAAGGAGGGCGGTATTGTGTTCTCACAAATTACACGTTGTAACTGGTTGCATTTGCTGAAGGGTTTCTTGCCAATTGACACGACAGAGGCAGGAATGGTGATTTCCTGGATGCTGGAACATTCCTTAAATGCTTCGTCATCAATAGATTGCAGTCGTGACGGGAGGGATATCATGGTCAGACTCTTGCAGCCGATGAAGCATTGGGCAGGTATCGTTGTGATGCTCTCAGGGATGAGGATTTGGGTCAGAGATTGGCAGGAGCGGAAAGTTTCCTTGCCAAGGGAGAGAAGACGTGACGGCAATTGAATGCGAGTCAACACGATGCAGTTGCTGAAAGCAAGTGAACCGATGCTTTGCACATTGTCGGGGAGAAACACATTTCGCAAACTCTTGCAGCCCGAGAAAACTTTGCTGGCAATAACCGTGACGCTGTTGGGTATCTCAAAACTAACCACATTCATGCAGTTCAGAAAAGCACCCTCGCCGATTGACGTTACAGACATGGGTATGCGGACGCTGCTCAAACTGCAGTTCTGAAAAGCATATGGAGCAATCGTGGTGACGCTGTTGGGAATGGCGTATTCTCCTTGAAAGGTTGCAGGTATTTTAAGGAGCTTGGTTTGGGAATGGTTGAACAACACACCGTCAATGCTGCTGTACTCGCGGTTTCCCCCGTCTACCACAATCGATTCCAAATAGTTAATGCTCCCTAAAACATCTTCCTCTATATGGGTGTCGCGGGGAATATAGATGCTGCGCAGTTTTGTGCCTTCAAGGCTCCATTTACCAAGCGACTTCAGACCATCAGGAAGTTGAAGGTCTTTTATGGGACAGTTGAGAAACGCTTCCTTGCCAATGACTGTCACGGATGGTGGAAGAATGATGCGAGAAAGACTCTTGCATCCGCTGAAGCATTCAACCCCAATCTCCTCAATGGTTTCAGGCAACCTGATCTCCTCAAGTTCATTACAGCCCTTGAATGCCCCTTCTCCCAAATACCTCACCCCATAGGGTAGGACAACGCTCTCCAGTCTGCTGCAGCCGTAAAAACTATGGCGACCTATACCTTTCAAACGCATGGGAAGACGTACGCTCCGCAAATGGGAAGTGAGATAGAACATATCATCATAGGCCACGTCTCGTTGGCTGGAATAGGAACCCTCAATTGTGGCCCTCGACAAATCCAGGTCCAAATAGTTGTCTACAGACTTTCCGCGGTCATCCACACATGATGTGCGGTTGCAGATACTGCGAATGACCGAAGCATCATCTCTGTTGATAGGGCCTTCTATGCCCAATCGGCGAACTCGCTTCTTGATGTCGTTGGTGATTAATTCCTTGAGTCCTCCTGGACGGGGATTCCTTATCGACAGCATATCGCCTTTCATTGGGGGAGGTGCAGGTGCCGGTGTTGGACGAACTGAACGCCCTCCAGATGATTTTTGGACATCAGGCCGTTTATCATCGTTTTTCTTTTCTTCCTTAGCAGAACCGAAGACTCTGTTTCCTGTCCTGTTGTTCTGGGCTACTGCCGGAGAAGACATAAGACTTGCGATGAAAAACAGGATAATTGCTAATGTGACGTTTGGTGTTTTCATTTGTTGCTTGTTTTTGACATTGCAAAAATACAAAAAAATGTCAACTAACAGCTGATATGCCATAAAATATTTAGTAATCTTAATAAAACGTAAACCAATGTTAATCATTTTGCAGAATCAGCAAAAATGCTTACATTTGCATGAAATTTATAAAAAACCAGATCAGCATAGTGAAAAATATCATTTTGTTTTTTGCATTTCTTTTGTTGGTGGCATGCAATCAAAAAGAGGATAACGATTCAGTGGCAATGACACCCTGGGGCACTGTGGAAGAGGCTTCTGCCGATACCATGGAGCATTATTCTTTGGAAGAAATCTTGCAAAGCGGACAGTTGAGAGTCCTTTCCATTACCGGAGAGGAAACCTATTTCACATATAATAAATCGACACTCGGACACCATTATCTTCTTGGTGAGAAATTGGCCAGTGAACTGGGAGTGGAGTTGAAGGTCGAAGAATGCAGCGATACCACGGAAATGGTGTCAAAGTTGCTCAATGGTGAGGCTGACCTGATTATTGTTCCTGTAAGCAAAGATGTTCCAGGAAATGACAGCTTGATTTTTTGCGGGCCTGATGTGGATGATGCACAATGGGCAGTCATGGAGTATTCCAAGGAGTTGGCAGAAAGGATAGACCAATGGTATGTCCCGGATATGCTCTCCGAGGTAATCGAGAAACAGACCTTCATAGAGAGTATGGGCGGTGTTCAATGCCATGAGTATGCCCCCTTCTTGGACAGAAAGAATGGCACCATCTCTGAATGGGACGATTTGTTCAAGACCTATGCGCAAGTAGCCAGTACAGACTGGAGACTCTTGGCTGCTATCTGCTATCAGGAATCATGCTTCGACCCCAAGGCACGCTCATGGGCGGGAGCATGTGGCTTGATGCAGATTATGCCAGCCACGGCAGAGACTGTCGGACTTCCAATAGAGAAGATTTTTGATCCCAAGTCAAATATCGAGGCAGCGGCAAAAGTGGTCAACCAACTTACCATGCTTTATAGGGATGTGCCTGACAATGAAGAACGGATGAATTTCGTCTTGGCAAGTTACAATGGGGGACCGGGGCATGTCAGGGATGCTATGGCATTGACTGAAAAATATGGCGGAGACCAATACACTTGGGCTGAGGTGTCGGAATATATTCTTAAACTTAGCCAGCCGATGTATTATCGGGATGCCGTAGTGAAATTTGGCTATATGAGAGGAACTGAAACACATGACTATGTGGACAAGGTTCGCGCAAGATACGAAGACTATGCAGGTGTCGTACTCTCTGATGGCTCGTTTGGCGTGAATGAAACCGGCGGTTATGCTGGAGTTAGCACCAAACCCACCCGAAGGGCTGGAAAACAAAACAAATATCAAATCTGATACCCTTTATAGTATAAAGGTCCACCAAGATTTTATCATATCGAGAAATTTTACACATAAGTGTGTTGCTTGAGTTGTAGCAATCGACCAAAAATCAATAATGGCATAATAAAAGATAAAAAGAGAAATCCCACCTCATTGAGGCGGGATTCTTTTTGTTTGTTTGGAATAAGTTTACATTTGGTTATGCCTGAGCGTCGGGTATCACAGACACAATACTCTTGTTACGGGCGCCCTTGTGGAAATTCACCACGCCATCAACAAGTGCATACAATGTGTCGTCTTTACCAATACCTACATTCTGGCCGGGATTGTGCTTCGTGCCACGCTGACGGACAATAACGTTGCCGGCAACTACACGTTGGCCTCCCCAAATCTTCACGCCAAGTCGCTGTGATGCTGACTCGCGGCCGTTCTTAGAACTACCTACACCTTTTTTATGTGCCATTTCTTAGTCCTCCTGATTTTAGCCGATTATTGATTTGATTTCTACTTGGGTGAACTGGGCACGATGGCCATTCTTCTTCCTGGAGTCCTTGCGGCGCTTCATCTTGAAGACGATTACCTTGTCACCTTTTACCAGTGGTTTAACCACCTCACACACTACTTTTGCTCCTTCTACTGTGGGAGCACCTACTGTCACGGCTCCGTCATTGTCTACGAGGAGCACTTTCTCAAACTCAACAGACTGGCCTTCTTCCACATCTTTCATGTGGTGAACGAACAGTTTCTTACCCTGCTCGGCCTTGAACTGCTGACCCTGAATTTCTACAATTGCGTACATTTATTTATTGAAATAACAGGTTTTTCCGCAAGGCGGATGGCCCCGTGCCACCACTTGTTGAAGCCTCCACGGACTAAATCGGCTGCAAAATTAGTGTTTTTTTCTGAATCTTTGATTTTTGAATTGTATTTTATAGTTTTATTTAACAGATTTTAAATAAATCAAAAGCCATTTGATTCATTTGCTAGTATTTTGTAACATCTAAAAGTTGTATAAAATGAAAATTATTCGTACCTTTGTTGCGTCATACACAACACGATACGATTATGCCTACACAGAAGTACGACGTGAACCTGTCTGCAACGGAGCGCAAACAGCTCACGAAGATTGTGAAATCGGGCAAAATGCCAGCAAGAACAATCATGAGGGCAAACATTCTACTTGCCGTGGACAGGAACGGGAAAAGCCCCATGACAGTTCAAGAAGCAGCATTGGCCTTCAACACATCTGCCACAACAGTTCAAAAAGTCCGAGCTTGCTATAGGGAGAGGGGACTCGATGCCACATTGAACAGGAAGAAGCGGGAGACGCCTCCTGTTGCTGCCAAGGTGACAGGCGACGTGGAAGCACGCATTATAGCACTTGCATGCACCGATCCTCCCAAGGGATATGCAAAATGGACGCTGAGACTTCTTGCCGACAGGTCGGTGAAGTTGGGCTATGTCGACTCGATCTCACATACACAGGTCGGTCGCATCCTAAAAAAAACGAATTTAAGCCTCACCTGAAGAAATGCTGGTGCATCCCCTCGAAAAGCAGCGCGTCCTTCGTGGCCGCCATGGAGGATGTGTTGGAGGTATACAGCCGCCCTTTCGACAACCGGAGGCCGGTTGTCTGCATGGATGAGAAGCCCGTTCAACTTCTTGCCGAAGCAAGAGAAGGTTTCACGTCCAAAAGCACTGGCGTGCGCTACGAAGACAACGAGTATGTGAGAAACGGGACGTGCAGCATTTTCCTATTCACAGAGCCACTTGCAAGCTGGCGACATGCAGAGGCGAAAAAGCAAAGAACCAGGGTGGACTGGGCTAAAAGTATCAAATGGCTTCTTGACGACGTGTATCCAAGTGCCGATCAAGTCGTTCTTATATGTGACAACCTGAACACACACAATATAGCGTCGCTTTATGAGACCTTTGAGCCAGAAGAGGCACTCAGGCTTGCAAAGCGTTTGGAAATACATCACACTCCAAAGCATGGCAGTTGGTTGGACATTGCAGAAATTGAACTTTCAGCACTTGGCAACCAATGTCTTTCTAAACGAAGGATAGATAGCATTGAGAAACTCAATGAGGAACTACTTTCGTGGAACAATGAACGAAATGCAAACCAAAAGAGTGTCAACTGGCAGTTCAAAACGGCTGATGCGCGGATAAAACTCAAGCACCTCTATCCTATATTGAATTTTTAAATGTTACAAAATACTAGCCAAAGCCTATGAAAAAGAATAAATTTAGCCGATGGAGATTTTTTATTACAGATGAAGACAAACTCGTCATCTTTTTGAATAAAATTCAATTCAACTATTTTTATAGCATTCCTTTTTTGAAGCAAATGTCTTCAGGCGACCAATATAATAATTTTTATATACCAAAGAAGCAAGGTGGGTTCAGGTTAATTTCTAGCCCTTATTCATTTCTTAAACATACCTAGGAATGTATTTCTCTATTATTTGAAACTTTATATCAACCGAATGAGAACACTTTTGGCTTTATAAGTGACAAATCGATTGTTGATAAAGCCTATGGAGCGTGTTTTAGCTGGTAAACTTTCATACGTTAAAATGGTAAAAGGCGAAA
>JAGCXX010000283.1 GCA_017961115.1 Prevotella sp.
GAAGTGGTGAATGCCCTTGAAAAGTTCGCGCCTCTGCCCCTGCAGGAAGACTATGACAATGCCGGCCTGCAAGTGGGACTGACAGAGACGGAAGTGTCAGGGGCATTATTGTGTCTTGACGTGACCGAACAGGTGCTCGACGAGGCACAGGAGCGGGACTGCAACTTGGTGGTCTCGCACCATCCGCTGCTTTTCCGTGGTCTCAAGCAGGTGAGCGATGCCAACGACGTGCAGCGGTGTGTGATGAAGGCCATACAAAAAGGCATCACCATCGTGTCGATGCACACCAACATCGACAATGCCGTGGGGGGCGTCAACTACAAGATGGCGGAAAAACTGGGACTTGCCAATGTCGCCATGCTGGTGCCCAAAAATGTAGCCGGCATCGAGGGCGGAAGCGGAGTGATAGGGGAGTATGAGAGCCCCATCACGGCAGAGGCATTCGTCAGAAAACTCAAGGATGTCTTCGGCGTGGCATGCGTAGAGGCCAACCAACTGCTCAGGAGGGATATCCGACGGGTAGCGCTCTGCGGCGGCGCAGGGGCATTCATGCTCAGCGATGCCGTGGCGGCCGGAGCCGATGCCTTCGTCACCGGAGAGATGCACTACCACGAGTACTTCGGACATGAGCAGCAGATACAAATCTGCGTCATCGGACATTATCAGAGCGAGCAATTCACCAATGAGATATTCAAAACCATCATCGAGGAACGGTGTCCGGGTGTCAGGTGCTGCCTGACCCGCACGAACACCAATCCCATTATCTATCTATAAAATACTCAACTTTCTCAAGTTGAAAGCCTAAACTCCAAAAAGTTGAGCAGATTCGAAACTTAAGTAAAATTTTTATGGCAAAAAAAGACCCTACAGATTTGACCGTGGAGAAAAAACTGGAAACCCTGTTCCAGTTGCAGACCACATTGTCACAGATTGACGAGAAAAGAGCACTTAGAGGCGAACTCCCCCTTGAGGTGCAGGACCTGGAAGATGAAATCGCAGGCCTCGCCACACGTGTTGAGAAAATCGAAGCTGAAATCGCTGAGTTCCGCGCTGCCATCACCCAGAAAAAGGGTGACATCGCTGATGCCGAAAACATCGTGGCAAGATACAAAGAACAGCTCAACGATGCCCGCAACAACCGTGAGTATGACATGCTGAGCAAGGAAATCGTTTTCCAAGAACTGGAAATCGAACTCTGCAACAAGAAAATCAAGGAGGCTCTTGCTAAGATTGAGGAGCGTGAGGCTACTCTGCAGCAAGCCAAAAAACTCATGGAGGAACGCAAGCAGGTGCTCGTGGAAAAACAAGGCGAACTCGAAGCCATCATGCAGGAGACACGTGAGGAGGAGGATAAACTGAAAGAGAAGTCCAGGGCTCTTGAGGAAAAAATCGAGGAGAGGCTCCTGACCAGTTTCAAGCGCATCCGCAAAAACGCACGCAACGGACTCGGTATCGTATACGTGCAGCGTGACGCCTGCGGAGGATGCTTCAACAAAATTCCACCACAGCGCCAACTGGATATCAAGATGCACAAGAAAATCATCGTTTGCGAGTACTGCGGACGTATCCTCATCGACCCCGATCTCGCAGGCGTCAAAGTTGTCGCTGCCGAGGAAAGGACCACCAAGAAGCGCACGACAAGAAAGACCAAGAAGGCAGAGGAAACCGAGAACTGATTTCCATAAACCATCCTTGGAGAAGACAAACTGAATTGGCGGAGCAGGCATCCCTTGTCTGTTCCGCCAATTTTCGGATTATAAATCCTGATATTCAATGCGTCGGGATTGCAAATCCCGACGAACATGGTTTGTCGCCTTGTTTGGATGTTCGGTCGGATTTGTAATCCGACCGTGCTGATTATAAGCATTTTTAATGCGATTGCCGCTCAGCTGCCGACTGACCGTCAATAAATGACAGAGCAGTTATCTGTATGTTTCTCAAATTCAAAAAAAAACTTAATCTCTTGGTTGGGTGAGTTTTTATTTCTAAATTTGTGGGGATTTTCCAAAGGAGATGATCTAAGAAAACACAATATGTCTAACTAAAACAAACATCTTATGAAAGACCTTAAAATGTACATCAACGGACAGTTTGTCGAAAGCAAGTCCGGCAAGTGGATCAATGTGCTCAATCCCTCGACAGAGGAAGTCATCAGCCGACAGCCCGAAGGCACTGTGGAAGAGGTGGACGAGGCTCTCGATGCTGCCAAGGCAGCCCAGAAGGCATGGGCAAAGACGCCGGCCATCGAGCGCGCCAAGTACCTCAACAAAATGGCGGACGGCATCCGCAAACGCAGGGATGAGTTTGTCGACATCATCATGCGCGAACAGGGAAAGACTCGCACATGGGCTTCCGTAGAGGTGGATGTCACAGCCGACTATTTCGACTACATGGCTACCTTCGCTCGCCATATCGAGGGAGAGATTATCCCGAGCGACCGCAGGGGAGAGACCATCATGCTGTTCAAGGAACCCATCGGTGTCGTCGCAGGCATCCTGCCGTGGAACTTCCCCTTCTTCCTCATCGCTCGAAAGGCTGGTGCTGCACTCATCACCGGATGCTCCATCGTCATCAAACCCTCACAGCTCACACCTGAGAACTGCTGCGAGTTTGCAAAAGTGGTGGATGAGACCGGACTGCCCGCTGGCTTGTTCAATGTCATCACTGGAAAAGGTTCGGTGGTGGGCAACGCCCTGGCTGCAAGTCCCAAAATCGGTATCGTGAGCGTAACCGGCAGCGTGGGTGCTGGCGAGAGCATCATGAAGGCTGCTGCTGACAACATCACCAAGGTGTCGCTCGAACTGGGCGGAAAGGCACCTGCCATCGTCTTCCCCGATGCAGACCTCGAGGCTGCCACACAGTGGGTGGTGGACTCACGCATTGGCAACAACGGACAAATCTGCAACAACGCCGAGCGCGTGTATGTGCATAAGGATATCAAGAAGGAATTTACCGAACTGCTCGTCAAGAAGATGGAGGCAGTGAAGGTGGGCGACCCATGCCAGGACGACAACGTGGATATGGGCCCGCTGGTGGAGCAGCGCGCTCTCGAAAGCGTGGAGGCAAAGGTGGCCAATGCCATCAAACAGGGTGCCAAGGTGCTCTGCGGTGGAAAGAGAGTGGGAGAGAAGGGCTACTTCTATGCCGCTACGGTATTGGACAATGTCACCCAGGACTTCGACATCGTGCATGAGGAGACATTCGGTCCCGTGCTGCCCATCGTGGAGTTCGAGGATATCGACCAGGTCATCGCATGGGCCAACGATGTGGAGTACGGACTCGCCTCTTCCGTGTTCACCAGCAGCATCGACATCGCTGCCAAGGTGAGCCGCGAACTGGAGTTCGGTGAGGTCTATATCAACCGTGAGCACTTCGAGGCCATGCAGGGATTCCATGCCGGCATGAAGAAGAGCGGCATCGGTGGCGCCGACGGCAAACATGGCGTTGAGGAATACCTCGTCACCAAAGTCGTCTATATGGACACCCACTATGAGTAATCCTTTAAAAGGATGAAGGATGAGAGATGAAGGATGAAATTTGGATGAAGGATGAGAGATGAAGGATGAAAGTTTGATAGTCAAGTAATGTTTTAATCTTCAGTCTTAAGCCTTCACAAGTTTTCGGGCGGATTGCAATTGCAATCCGCCCGTTTTGGTACTATAGATCTATCACTCCTTCATCTTTCATCTATTTCAGAAGTCTAGGAGTCTAGGAGTTTGGGAGTTTAGACAGATGATTACTAACGTGGTATCAATCCTTCATCTTTCATCCTTCATGCATTTTAGGAGTTTAGACAGATGA
>JAGCXX010000284.1 GCA_017961115.1 Prevotella sp.
CCAATCTTCAATCTTCAATTTTCAATTTTCAATCTTCAATCTTCAATCTTTTAAAGGCTGATGCGCTCCACCTCAACTTTCTCGCTGAGGAAAATCTGCGCGCTCTCGGAGAATTTCTGCGGGTTTTCCGTGGTGAGGTAGCGCATGGTGCCGTTCTTGCTGCACCGTGTGTCCATCTCTGGATGGCGTGTTAGATAGTCGCTCAGGCTTCTTGCCACATACTCCCCTTGGCAGATGATGTTCACGTCGGAAGGAGTGTGCTCCTTGATGACGGGCAAGAGAATGGGATAGTGGGTACATCCTAAGATGATGGTGTCAATCTTTGGGTCGCGGCTCAACAACAGTTGCATGCTCTTGTTGACAAAGTAATGTGTTCCGGGATTGTCCGCCTCATTGTTCTCCACCAACGGCACCCACATGGGGCATGCCTGCCCCGTCACCTGCACGTCGGGGAAGCGCTTGTGGATTTCCATCGCGTAGCTGTGGCTGCGGATGGTGCCCTCTGTGGCGAGGATGCCCACATGACGGCTCTTGGTCAGTTCACCGATAACCTCGGCGGTGGGGATGATGACGCCTAATACGCGCCGCTGGGGGTCGAGTTGGAGGAGGTCGTTTTGCTGGATGGAGCGCAGTGCCTTGGCAGATGCCGTGTTGCAGCCTAGAATCACAAGGTGGCAACCCATCTCAAAGAGGTGGACGACAGCCTGGCGGGTGAACTCATAGACTACATCAAAAGAGCGCGTGCCATAGGGCGCGCGCGCATTGTCACCTAAATAAATATAGTCATACTGCGGCATCAGGTCGCGGATGCCCTTGAGGATGGTCAGACCGCCATAGCCGGAGTCGAAGACTCCGATGGGTCCCGGAACCTGGGGCAGATGACTCATCGCAGTGCCTCCCTGACCATTTGCGACACGTCCTCGCCCATCTCTGGGTCGATGTAGGGACAGGCGTCGCCATCGGTGTTGAGAATGAAGGCATACCCGTGCTCAGCGCCAATCTTGGCAAGTGCCTTACTGATTTTCTCGCGGAGTGGGGCGTATGCTTCCGCCTCAGCCTGCTTCAGCAGTTTGGCTGCCTCAGCCTTGAATGCCATGTTCTTGTGAAACAGTTCCTGGAGTTCGGTCTGGCGCTTCTGCAGGATGGTGGGCGCAAAGTCGCTCTGGCCATCCAGAAACTCCTCGTATTTGCGGTTGAACTCCTCTTCTGCCCGTTTTGTCTCAGCATCGTATTTGGCGCTCAAATCCTTGAGGTTGGCCTGGGCGATGGCATATTCGGGCATGGAGGTAAACGCTTTCTCGTAGCTGAAGTAGCCAAACTTCACCTGTGCCCCCGCCAGAAGCGGGAGCAACAGGGTCAGAAATATGATGCTGTATCTCTTCATTTTTTGGAGATTCTTTTTGGAGATTCTTTTTTGGAGTTTAGGAGTTTAGGGGATTAGGAGTTTAGACATATGATTGGTGAACTCCAATCTCCAATTGCCGTGCAAACCGAATGCAGACGAAAGCTTGCTTTCAGTATGCTGAGGTGCAGCCGACAATCGAGTAAACCTCAAACTTCAAACCTTAATCCTTAATTCTTCATCTTGGCCAGCTGAGCCTTCACCTCTGCGGTGAGGTCCTTGCTGATGGTGTCGTTGATGTAGAGCATGCTTCCTGTCTCAACGATATACACATAACCGCCACTCTTGCCAACGGTCTCAATGGCCTGGCGAACCTTGTTGAGGATGGGCTGCAATTTCTCCTGCTGAGCCTTCTGGAACTCCTGCTGGTTTTGCTGTGCCTGCTGCTGGATGCGGGTGTACATCTCCTGAAGCTTGGTCTCCTGCTCCTGCTGCTGGGTAGCGTTCATCGAACTCTTCTTCTTCTCATAGTCCTCAGCGAGACGCTGGAACTCGGTCTGCGAAGCCTGGAGCTCATTTTCATATTGTTTGCCTATTGCCTCAATCTCACCGTTGGCGCGGGAGAAATCGGGCAGAGACTGAACGATAGACTGTGTGTCAACATGTCCGAACTTCTGGGCGAAAGCAACCACGGGTGCGAACAACATCAGCATTAAGATAACCTTTTTCATTTCTGTTTGTTTTGTTTTAATTGTTATGTAATAATTTTTGTTGATATCTGCTTGATGACATCTTCTCTTGTGACATCAGATAGTATAAAAACGTTTAATCGCAGTGTGAAATAATAACGATTTTTTAGGAGTCCAAACTGTCCGACTATTGATAGGAATAGCCCAGTTTGTCGAGCACCTCGTTGCTGATGTCAATCTTCGGCGAGCCGAAGATGATACCGGAATTGCTGGCGCGGTCGAGCACGAGCGAGTAGCCGCGGAGTTCGGAGATGTCCTTCACAGCGGTGTAGATTTCCTCCTGGATGGGACCCATAAGGCTTTCACGCTTCTTGAACAGTTCACCCTCCGGACCGAAGTATTTGCGCTTCAGGTCGCTGGCTTCCTTCTCCTTGTTCATGATATCCTCCTGGCGCTTTTTCTTCTGGTCTTGCGAGAGGAATACCACCTCGTTTTGGTAATTCTTATACATCGTGGCGGCTTCCGTATTGAGAGCCTCCACTTCAGCTTGCCATTTCTTAGACACCTGGTTGAGTTGCTCGTTGGCACGCTCATAGGCGGGGATGTTCTTGAGGATATAATCCATGTCGATCAGCACAAACTTTTGTGCGCTTGCCGTCAGCGCCATCAGCGCCATCAGGCTCATAAGGACCACCTTTTTCATATTATTGTCTGTTTTAAATGAATACTATATATAAATTAGAATTCCTGACCGAGCACGAAGTGGAATTGTGAACCGCCTTTCCTGCCCCATACGGTATCGAAGCCATAGGCCCAGTCGATACCCATCAGACCCACCATCGGGAGGAAGATGCGCACACCGGCACCGGCAGAGCGCTTCAGCTCGAAGGGGTTGAACTTCTTCGGGTCGGTCCAGGCATTACCGGCCTCCACGAAACCGAGTCCGTAGATGGTGGTGTTGCCCAACAGGAACGGATAGCGCAGTTCGAGCGAGAGGCGGTCGTAGGCATAACCGGCAGCTCCCGAGGGAGTGAGCGAACCGTTCTCGTAGCCGCGGAGGCCGATGGTCTCCTCAGCATAGCCGGTGGAGTAGCCACTCATGCCGTCACCACCCACATAGAAGGTCTCAAAGGGTGATTTCTTGTATTTGTTGTAGTAGCCGAGGATACCCAGCTCCACCCTTGTCGAGAGCACGAAGCACTTCTGGCCGCCTGTCAGCGCCGTGTAGGTGCGTGACTTGAACTTCCACTTGTGGTATTCTATCCAACGGTATTTCTCCTGCTGCTCCTGTGTGTAGGTGGCGGAGCGGTAGTCGGTGGCGAGATACTGGTAGTCTTTCTTGTCCCATGACGACCATGGTGGTGTGATGGTGACCGATGCAGTAAACTCCGAACCGCGTCTTGGGAAGAGTTGGTTGTCGGTCGACGTACGGTTGAGACTGATGTTGAGGTACAGGTTGTTGCAGTTGCCGGTGGTCACGAGGAAGTAGTTCCAGTTTTTGAGCATATACCGGGTGAATCCCAGCGACAGCGACAGCGAGAAATAGTCGTCGGGCCAGCGGAGGCGCTTGCCCCATCCGAGCGAGACGCCGAGCAACCTCACATACTTGTCGGGGTCGTAATAGTTCTCGTAGTTGGTGTAGTAGTTGCTGCCATATCCGCCATAGAGGTAGTTGTAGTAACTATATCGGTAGGCGGAGTTGTAATAGGTGCTCGAGATGTCGGTCTGCTTCGAGTAGTAGGCTCCGACGCTGAAGTGGATGGGTCGCTTGCCGCCAAACCAGTCGGTGGAGTAGGAGGCGTTGTATGACTGGTAGTAGGTACCGTTGGTCTGCGCTCCGATGGAGAGCACCTCGCCGTCGCCGATAGGCATGATGCCACGGTGCTCGCGGTTTTTGTTGAACAGGTTGCGGATGGAGAAGTTGTTGAGCTTCAGGCCCACACGTCCGATGACACCAGTCTGTCCCCAACCGAGCGAGAACTCAATCTGGTCGTTCGACTTCTGCTCGAGGTTGTAGTTGATGTCCACGGTGCCGTCCTCGTAGTTGGGCTCCACCTTCGGGTCGATTTTCTCTGGGTCGAAGTGTCCCATGGTGGCGAGCTCGCGGGCGGAGCGCTGCAAGGCATCTTTCGAGAAGAGGTCGCCGGGCTTCGTGCGCAGTTCGCGCCTCACCACATTTTCATACAGTCGGTCGTTGCCGTTGATGCGCACACGGTTGATATGGGCCTGGGTGCCCTCGGTGATACGCATCTCCAGGTCGATGGAGTCGCCCACGATGTTCACTTCAGTAGGTTCCAGCCTGTAGAACAGATAGCCGTGGTTCCAGTATTCGTTGCCTACGGCATCCTCGTCCTCGGTGAGCCTCTTGTTGAGGTGTTTCTGGTTGTAGACATCACCCTTGTCCATACCCAGGATGCGGCTGAGGTAATCGGTGTTGTAGATGGTGTTGCCCACCCAGTTGATGTTGCGGATGTAGTATTTTTGTCCCTCGTCTACCTTGACGTATACATTGACGTGTTTCTCGTCGACGTTCCACACGCTGTCCTCGATGATGGTGGCATCGCGGTAGCCATGCTCGTTGTATTTGTCGATGAGTTTCTGCTTGTCTTCCTTCCACCTGTCGGGAGTGAACTTCTTCGACTTGAAGAGGTTGGCGAATTTCCCAGCCTCATGGGTCTTGGAAAGGGCGCCTTTGGAGAAGAATCCGCCTTTGATTTTCTTGTCGCTGAGTTGTTCGTTGCCATCGATGATGATGTTGCGCACTCGCATCTTCTCCTTCTTGTCGACCTCGAAGTCAAGTATCACCTGATTTTTGTTGGTAACGTCGTCGCGTTGGGTGATGGTGATTTCCGCATTCTTGTATCCCTTGTCGTCAAAATATCTCTTGGCGAGGATGCGTGAGCGGTCGATGAGGTTGGGGGTGAGCGGACTTCCCTTGAGAAGTCCCAGTTTTGCCTCCATGTCCTCGCGTTCCGACTTCTTCAGTCCGTAGTAGTTGATGGTCGACACCCTTGGGCGGGTACTGAGGGTGATGTGCAGGTAGATTTGCTCGCCCACGATGGAGTCGGCTGAGATGGCCACCTGTGAGAACAGACCGTGTCTCCAGTATTTCTTCACGGCATCGGTGATGTCGTTGCCGGGAATGGTGACGGACTGTCCTACGGAGAGTCCGGAGATGCCGGTAAGCATGAAGTCCTCGTATCCCTCCACGCCTGAGACGTTGATGCCTCCTACGGTGTAGGTTTTGGGAATGCCCGCATACGAGATGTCGGGATTGATGATTTTCTCCTGTGCTGTGGCGGTGCCTGCGGCGGCGAAAGCCATGGCAACAAGGAAATGTCTGATATATTTCATTGGGTTATGAATTTCTTACTCGTTTTCGTCCTCTACCTGTGCTTCTGTCTTTCCAAATCTCCTTTGGCGGCTTTGGTAGACCCTGATGGCCTCATGCAGGTCCTCCTCCATGAAGTTGGGCCAGTAGGTGTCGCAGAAATAGAGTTCGGAGTAGGCAATCTGCCACAGCATGTAGTTGGACACCCTCACCTCTGCTCCTGTGCGGATGAGCAGGTCGGGGTCGGGCATGAAGTTGGTCACCAAGTGCTGGGATATCATCTCCTCGTCGATGTCCTCGGGTCGGATTTTCCCTTCCTTCACCTCCTCGGCGATGAGGCGTGTGGCGCGTGTAATCTCCCAGCGCGATGAGTAACTCAGTGCCACCACCATCTGCATGGTGGTGTTGCCGGCGGTGTGGTCCATCGTCTCCTGTAGTTTTTCCTGCACGTCCTTCGGCAGACGCTCTATCTCGCCCACGACGCGGAAGCGCACGTTGTTCTTCATGAAGATTTCGTCCTCGAGCGATGACAGCACAAGGCTCATCAGCGAGGCGATTTCATCCATGGGGCGGTTCCAATTCTCTGTCGAGAAGGTATAGAGGGTGAGGAACTTCACGCCGAGTCGGGTGCACTCTGAGGTGATGCGCCTGACGGTGTCGACGCCTGCCTGATGTCCGAAACTGCGGGGTTTTCCCTGTTCCAGTGCCCAGCGCCCGTTGCCGTCCATAATGATGGCGATGTGCTGGGGGATGCGGTTGGTGTCCAAATTATTCATCATCGTTGTGACATGTTCTGCATTTTGCCATAAAACTGTAGGTGAGTGTCACCTGCAGTGCTGAATAGCAGTCGGTGTTCTTGAACAGCCCGCTGCTTTTGATGCTGTAGGGGTCGGCTTGCCCGTCGAGTTTGTCGCTCAGCGAGAAGTGGATGTTCCATTCCATGCCGAGGTTGAGGCGGTCGCCCAGTTTGTATTTCACTCCTGCTCCGATGGGCAGGTTGGCGGTAAAGACATTCTTGTCGTCGGTTTTCACGAAGGTGGTGCCCAGGCCGATGGCGATGAAGGGCGTGAACCGTTTGGCGCCGCGGTAGTCGCGCCCAGTGCCGTAGGGCCAGAAGTTATATTCGTATGTGGCACTCAGGTCACCCAGGAGGTTGCTGAACTCATAAGGTGTCTCTGCCATTCCCGGGTAATAGGTTTCCGCATTTTTTGAGGAGCCTTTCAGTTTGCCCACGCCCAGATGGAGTTTGAATCCGTGGTAGGGGTTGATATTGCGCCTTAGGATGATCTCACCCATGGGTTGTCCGCCCTTGAGGATGCTGCCGCTGAAGTCGCCTTCGTAGGTAAGCAATCCCAGTCCTCCGCCTATCTCCATGCGATACTCCACGTCGCCCTGTGCGAATGTCAGGGCAGGCATGAGCATGAGTAGCAAGAGGACGGCTTTTCTCATGGAAGTGCGGTATTATTCGGTGAAGGCTTTTTGGGGACTGGTGCTGTCACCGCTCATGCGCCCTCTCCATACGATACCTGTCCCGCCGCAGATGAGCCATATATAGTTGTGGCTGTCGACGGTCATAGCGAATGCGTTGCCGCATTCCAGGTCGATGGGCAGTTTGAGGGTTTTGCTGTTAAGCCAGAAGATGCCGCCCTCAAAACTTTGATAGAATTGCTCAAACCCAGCGTTGTCGCATGCGCCGATGCCCGGTCCTCCTGCTGCGAGGATGCTGCCGTTGTAAACGGTTGCTGAAAGGGCGGAGAGTCGCGGCAGCGAGTTCTTCAGTTGGTCTTCCCGACTCACATACATCCACGGCAGGTCCTTGTCGTCCTCGTCATCCACCTTGTTCCATACGAATGCGTTGATGTCGTCGGGGAAGAAGTAATTGCTGCGGTTGCCAAGGATGACGATGTTGTCCACCGATTCATTGACCCGTGATGGAATCCGCACAAACGACACGTCGTCGGTGGGGAGCATGATGGGGTCGGTGTCCAATTGCTCTGTTTCCCAGTTGAGTCCCTCGTCGTCGGAGCGCGCGATGCCGCCCTCCACCATTGCGTAGAGTGAATGATTGGTGGCTCCGACGAGTTTGCCCGGACACATCTCACCGCACTGGTCCCAATGGGTGCCGTCGGTGGTGTAATAGATGCCGCCTGCGACGTTGACATAGATTTTATCATCGTTGGCAGCCACATTCTCATGTATGTCTTGCGGGATGGCGAACCCGAGGTCCCACATCTCCAGTTGCCAATCTGGGTCGTTGCTCTCCTCGCATGAGTAGATGGCACCTTCGAACTCGTAGCTTGCGAAGACGAAGATGCGGCCGTTGAGGTGGAATGCCTTCATGGCAGTAGCCTGTGTGAAGACCTCAGCAGGTTCAGTGGAATGCCATATGAAGGTGTCGGGCATTTCCTTGTGAACATTGACATTGACGGTGTAGCTGACCTCGTTTTTCCCATCGAGTGAATATGCCTTGACGATGCGTGGCTGGGAGAAGTCAATGGAGTCCTTGCTGTTGTAGATGTTGAGGGTGTCGCTTGTCAAGCTCTTGATGGTCAGCATACCAGAGTTTTTGCTGGTGATGGTGCAGAGCACGCGCTTCACGTTGGTGCCATAGGGCAGCGAGTCAGGGTTGTATATCTGATAGTTCAGTTGGTCGATGTAGAATTTGTAGTCGTTGCCACTAATGGTTGCGATATAAGTGCTGTCGCTGCCGTTTTTGGCTTTTGTGGTCATCTGCCTGTTGAGGTTGCCGAGTGAGAATCCAATGATGGCTGCGTCGCTGGGGTAGGTGTTGTCGTCGTCATCTGACAGGCATGAGGTCAGCAAGAGGATGGCCGACAGCATGAACACACAAACTGATAAGTATCTTTTCATTCGTTTATTTTTATTGGGTTTTTACGGCATCATGCCACCACTCTTGGTCTGCTTGGGGTGCAAAAACAAGAGCAGAGGCTGATTGCGCCTGCCTAATTGGGTGCAAATTTAATCAGAATTCCTCAAATAAAACGTGTTTTCACGTGTTTATTATGTAATTTATTGATTATTGAGGTTTTTTTAATAAAAATATTCAACTTTTACAAGGTGATGGGAGTTGTAGGAGGCATCAAAAAATCGGGTGGACTTCATATCCACCCGAATAACTATAGCAAAAAGACTATCAATCTTTCATCCTTCATCTTTCATCCAATTCACTTGGCGTCAATCTCCTTGAGGAGCCGGTCGGCATGTCCCCAGCGGTCCATCATGAAGAGGACGAAGCGGATGTCGACACCGATGCAGCGTGCCAGTTGCTTGTCGAAGAAGATGTCGCTGGAGAGGCTGTCCCAATTGCCGTCGAACGCCAGTCCGATGAGTTCTCCTTTGCCGTTGAACATTGGTGAACCGCTGTTGCCGCCTGTGATGTCGTTGTTGGTGAGGAAGCACAGCTGCATCTTGCCCGTCGTCTTGTCGGTGTAGGGCGAGAAGTCCTTGGCTGAGAGCAGTTCATGCATGATGGGTTCTGCCTCGTAGTCGATGATTTGGTCGGCCTTTTTCATTTTGTCCACCAGACTCTCCGCTGTGGTGTAGTAGCCCGACGGATGTCCGTTGAGCAGGTATTCACCCACCTGTCCATAACTCAGGCGCATGGTGAAGTTGGCATCGCTGTAGTGGGGCTGGTCTTGTTCCATGCGCACTACGGCGTCGCAGAGGTATCGCTCCTGCTTGGAAATCTCTATCTCGTTGGGCATGATTTTTTCCTGCAGGTCATAGACGATGTCCATAAGGTCGGCGCCAAACTGCACACCGGGGTCTTTGTCGAAGCCTTTCTTGTTGACATACAGTTTCTTGCCTTTCTTCATGATGGCAGACTTCTTCCACAGGTAATCTACGTATTTCGTGTAGTTGTTGCCGAACTTATTGCGGATGGTATTGTAGAATTTCGGCAGGTATTTCCCATCCACTTGCTTGGCGTAGTTCTCAAGCATGGCAGCGAGAGCCTCGCGCTCAAGAGCCTCATCCCATTGGTCGGAGTTGTCGGGGAACAAGACATATTGTTTCTTGGGCTTGTCTTCAGGTCCCTGCAGTTCTGCCTTGCTGTTGAGTGCCCGTGCGCGGCTGAAGAACTCGTTGTTGCGCCAAAATGCCTCGATAAGGTTGGTGAAGGTGTATGTCTCCTCTTTGTTGCTGGCGTAGAGTTGCTGAAGCTTGTCGAAGTCGAGTTTGCCCTTGAGGTATCCTGTGGTGTCCTGCCATTGGCGGATGCGCTTCTCGAACTCAGCCTTCTGGTTGATGATGCCGATGGAGTCGATGCATTTGTTCATGCCGATGGAGTTCTTCCAGTAGTTGGAACTTGAGGCGTATTTGCTGTCATACTTGATGCGCACAGCCTCGCTGGCACGCATATGTTTGATCATCACCTCCTGTTTCACGCCTCGCACCTGTGCGCGCACAGCATTCTCGGCATCGCGCATCTGCTGGATGCCGTACGACGAGAGGTAACGCTCTGTGCTGCCCGGATAGCCGATGGTCATGGAGAAGTCACCGTCCTTGTAGCCTTGCATCGACACCTGAGCCCAGCGCTTGGGGTGGTAGGGCACATTGTCCTCACTGTATGCTGCCGGTCCGTTGGTCTTGGGGTCGGCATAGATGCGGAAGACGGAGAAATCACAGGTTTGGCGTGGCCACATCCAGTTGTCGGTCTCGCCGCCGAACTTACCCATCGATTTGGGGATGGTGAAGACAAGGCGCAGGTCGGTGAAGTCCTGGTAGGTGGTGGCATAGTACTTGTTTCCCTCAAAGAAGGGGTCGATGCTGACATGCAACGACTTGTCGATGCGTTTCACCGAGTCGGTCATGGCTCTCTCCAGGGAGTCGATGAGCATTTCCCTGAACAGGTAGTCTTTTGTCTCCAGTCCCTTGGCGTTGAGGCGGTCGGTGATGTCGGCCTGGTCGATCATGAAACTCACGAACATATCTTTGTTGGGCAGTTCTTCCTCATAACTCTTGGCATAGAATCCGTTGAGCATATAGTCGTGCTCCACGGTGGAGTGGCTGCGGATGGCCTCAAAGCCGCAGTGGTGGTTGGTGAATACCAGTCCGTTGGGCGACACGACCACACCGGAGCAGTAGCCGCTGAAGTTGACCACGGCATTTTTCAGGGCATTCTCACCATAATACAGGTCGTTGTAACTCATGGTGAAGCCTTCGTTCTGCATGATTTCATACACTTGCGGCGGCAGGTTGTAGATGGTCCACATGCCCTCGTCGGCCTTGGCCGTTTGGGGTAAAAAGCAAAGGAGGTAAAAGGGCAAAACTAATTTCAATAGATTTTTCATATTTCACTTTTTAAAATATTTTCCAATAATTGGTAAGCCACTCAAAGGCAGGTCGCGCTTGATGACGACTACCAGGAAAAGCAGGATGAACAGTGTGTTGACAGCGAGCGACAACCAGATAGGCAGGCTTCCCCTGACAATGACCATTACTACGAAAGCCAAGATAGTAAGTCCTACATATAAGGCGATATCGCCCAAAGGATATTTGATGGGGTAATAACGCTGCCCCACGACGTAGGACAGAACCATGGCAGTGGCATAGCCCGCGAATCCTCCCCAAGCGCAGGCAACGTATCCGTAGCGAGGTACGAAGAGAATGTTGACGGCAAAGAGCACCAAGCATCCGATGCCTGAGAAGATGGCGCCCCAGATGGTCTTGTCGATGAGCTTGTACCAGAACGAGAGGTTGAAGTAGATGCCCATCATGATTTCGGCGGCCATGACGATGGGCACCACGCGAAGTCCCACCCAGTAGTCGCTGCCGATGAGGTGCTTGATGATGTCCATGTAGGCCACCACAAAGAGGAAGGCAAGCAGTGTGAAGATGATGAAGTATTTCATCGCCGCTGCGTAGTATTCCTTGGAGTCCTTGTCTTTGTTCTTGCCGAAAACAATAGGCTCGTAGGCATAACGGAAAGCCTGTGTGATCATTGCCATAATCATGGCGATTTTGAACACGGCGCCGTAGATGCCCAACTGTTCCTTCATGTCTGCTGCCTTATAGAGATAGGGGAACAGGATTTTGTCTGCAGTCTGGTTGAGCACGCCTGCGATGCCGAGGATGAGTATGGGCCAACTATATGACAACATACGCTTGAGCAGTCCTGAGTCAAAACCATGTCTGAAACCTCGCAGTTCCTTCCAGAAGAAGAAGGTGATGATGCTGGTGCAGAAGAGGTTGATGAAGAGTGCTGTCTTGGCATCGTGCCCGTCCATTCCAAGGTAGTAGATGCAATTGAGGCCGATGTTCATGAAGATGAACAACAACTTCAAGGCGGCAAACTTGATAGGTCTCTTCTGGTAGCGCAGGTAGGCGAAGGGGATGCACTGGAAGGCGTCGATGGCGACGCAGGTGAACATGACCCCGACGTATTCAGGATGGTCGTTATAGTGGAGCAGGTCGGCAATGGGCTGCATGAACAGCAGCGACAGCACGATGAACAGCAGCGAGGTAGTTCCCACCGTCCACAGTGTGGTGGAATAGACCTTGTCGGCGTTTTCTCCCTGCTTGTTGGCATAACGGAAGAATGTGGTCTCCATGCCGTAGGTCAGTATCACCAGCAATAGCGCTACCCAGGCATAGATGTTGGTAATGACACTGTATTCACCACCAGCAGCCGACATCTTGATGGTGTAGAGCGGCACGAGCAAGTAGTTCAGAAACCTGCCTATGATGCTGCTGAGTCCATAGATGGCGGTGTCCTTGAAAAGGGATTGCAGATTTGCCATTGTGTATGAATATTCTATTAATATTAATGATACATCGCCTAAGAAATAGCAAAATTAGTGCAAACCTTTTTTATATCCAAACAAAATGGGGAAAAAATCTATGAGTCGGTGAGTTGGACCTCTCAAATGTCAATTCAACACAAAGACACAGGGGCACAAAGAAAAAACGTTGTAACTCTGTGCCTCTGTGTTGACATATATTTGAGACTTTATTATATCCAAGAATCAGTTGACCTCCAGCACTGTGATGGAGTATGGAGCCAGTGTGATGGGGAACTGCTTGCCCACCTTCTGTGTGGATTCCTGCGGCACAATGTTGCGTGGATTGTCAATAGAATTGGTGTCTTCCGGATGAGCAGACTTCAACTCGATTTTCTTGGCCTTTGACTTCACGTTTTTGACACCATCCAACTTGATGTTCAGCTTTTGTGCCTTGCCCACGGCGTTGGTCAGTTTCAGGAAAATCTTGCCTGTCTTGGCATCTGTTGTGGCAGTATAGAAGACGGCGTCCGCCTCATCGTTGCGGTCCAATGTCTGTTTGGGAATGTCTGTCGCTTCCACCGGCACGATGCGGTCGCCCAGATATTTCGAGAACATCACCTGTGCCCAGTAAGATGGCGAACCGTATGAACTCAGCACGTCATAACCAATCAGGTCGCTTGGCCATTGCATGGCACCCTGTTCCACGTTGACAAATAGCGGCGCATAGCACGACATGATGCAGATATCAGAATTGCGCTCCATGCAACTCATCCAGGCTGCATCGCCCAGTGCCGCATTCATGTTGGTTGTCGGAGCGCCTTCGCGAGTTGCCCATTCTCCGCAGAATATTTTTGGTCCTGTTCGGTCATACCGGTCATATTGGAAAGCATTGCGATACATATCGAAAGCATTGCGATAGTAATGCTCATCAATCACATCCACCACAGGGTTGGGTATGGCTCTCGATTTCAGCGCGTTGTATCCTACCGTTGAGATGATTTGCAGTTGTGGATAGCGTGCCTTGATAGCTTCGTAAAACATCTTGAAACGGTTGGGATAACTGCCGCTGCGGTCAAAAAAGTCCTCGTTTCCAATCTCCACATAGTGAAGCGGGAATGGAGCAGGATGTCCGTCGCGGGCACGGACTGCTCCCCATTTGGTGGTCTGGGCATCTCCCATGATATACTCAATCTCGTCCAACGCATCTTGGATGAAGGGTTTCACAAATTCACCGTCGAGGTGGTCACCGTTCAACACATATCCTGCAAAGACACCCACCACGGGTTCGCCACCCACATCTTCAGCCCACTGCAAAAATTCCAGCAGACCAAGTCCGTCGGATGAACGGTATCCCCACGGGCTTTGGTGACCTGGGCGCTCATCTGGATTTCCTATCGTCTGCTTCCAGTCGAAGCGGTTGGCGAAGTTGTTGCCCTCCAGGTAGTTGCCGCCGGGGAAGCGCAGGAACTTAGGACGCATTTCTGCCATCATCTCCATCAGGTCGGTGCGAAGGCCGTTTTTGCGGTCTTTGAAACTGGGCGCAAAAAGGGTCACACGGGTCATCTCAACGCTTCCCGCCTCGTCGGCGATGATGAAAAGCCGGGCATCCTTCGTGTCTGTTTGGGTGGGAGAAGTGGTCAACTGATACTCTATCTTCTTCCACTCTTTTGTGAAGCCGCTCACTTTTGTCTCCGCATAAGTGGTGTTGCCGTCAGCACTCTTCAAAGCGATGGTCAGTGATTTCAGGAAGGTCGGAGCCGTGTCCTCATTATTCCGGGGTGTCGGCTGTTTTACATACAGCGCGCCCTTGAATGTGGTGCTCTTTCTGATGGGAAATCCCCAGTAACCCTCACTGACAATAGCCAGTCCCGCCTGCTCGAAATTCACGATGAGGGAAGTCGGGATGGCGTCATTGATACCCTCTTGGCGATTCTGCCGCACCCTTACTTTCAGCGTGTCGGAGAGTTGCCAGCGGTCGGGCCGCACCGTCACACGTGGAGCGTTGGCATTGGGGCGCCCTCCGCGTCGTCCACCTCTTGGATTGAACATATCGGTAAACGATGGATTGGGAACCAGTTGTGTGTATAGTCCGCCTTCGTAAGAATAGTTGATTTCCTCGGTCATCAGTCCATAGAGCATCGGACTCACCTCTGTTTCGGCTTTGTCGAGCCGAAGTGTCAATTGTTGGGCATGGAGTGTCGGGGCACTCAGGCACAACATCACGAAGAATGTGATTGCTTTTTTCATAGGTTCTTGGAAATGGTTGAAGTGATTAAATAGATTGTCTGTCTGCAAAGATAATGCAAGGTTGGCGAAAAGCAAAACAAAACACGAAGATTTTGTATCAATAGCCCCACGTCGACACAATGATGGGGGTGTGTCAAATAAAATGAACGGATTGAGAAAAGAACGCCTTGAGCCGAATGGAGCTCCCCTCCCCTTCATGGGAGGGGAGTTGCTGGCGCACAAGGTTTTTCCTTTTTGACAAACCCTGATCTCTGCGTTAAGATAGATCATTTCTTCAAAACTATGATTGATGATTTCCTTTTAAATATTCCACATATCTTTCGATCATTTCATCCGATATCTCATCTGGAAGTGGCATCAGTATGGGGCCCCCTTCGATTTCTATGAAACAGGAGAAGGGTTTCAAAAAAAGCTTCAACTCTTCATTTCCCATCTGATACAGCCAGTTGTTCCTTATCCACAGCCCGAGGGAGAAGTGGGCATTGATGACAGCACCTTCGTCCTCAACGAGATGTACCTTGTCCTCGTCGCTCAGCATGGCATCCAGTTGGGCATATGCCTCTTCCAATGTCTTTGGTATGATTGTCTTTTTTTTCTTGCTCATTTCATTGCTTGATGTTATTGTTATTTCTTTGGCAGTTCAAGGTTGGTGTCTATCACCTCCCCGATGACAAACTCGTCCATGGCGGCGAAGTACTGCTCATCGGGCATATTTTCATACTTACTCATTGCTTTATAGTTTTTTAGTTAGACATAATTGCATTTCTTCTGCAAAGTTAGTTATAGGTTGTGCCAATTCGTGGGACATGAGGATAAAATTAGGTGGAAAAAATTGTTTTTCAATCTTTTGGGGTCGATTCTGATTGGCAATTTCAACACAGAGAAACAGAGTTTTTTGTCTCTTTGTCTCTGTATTGACATTATCTTATGATTGTTTTGCCGTCACATAGCAAAACTTCTGCTCCTGCAAGGTGTCCAAGAACTTCTTCTTCGTTGACGTAATGCACTTTGAATGCAGCAGAATTGGGAAAGCGGTTGAAGAAGACGTCATTGCTCATAAAGAGTTTGACCGATTCTATTTCTCTGGCAGAAGATACTGTGTTGTAATATCTTAGGATGCTTTGTAAGACCCGTGGCAAAACCTTTATTCCGGTCTTTCCGTCATGAAACTTCACCAATGCCACCACATGATATCGCTGTTTCTTGTCTACCAGTTGCTCTCGCTGTTCCGAAGTGCCTTTGAATGTGACCGTGATGTTGCGGCCATATTTTTCATTGATGGTATTCATGATGTGAACGAATAGCGGTCCATGCGAGGAAGCGTCTTCCAATCTTTTAAAGCCGATGAAGTAATGAATCATCTCATGGATGAGAGTGTCCTCCACCTCGCTTTCTGGCAAGTCAATACGGGTGTTGATGCGCAATTTGAAGTCATAGTATTCTATCTTGCCATCTTTCCCCATCCGTTTTTTATAGACACATTTCCCGAGAAAAGATTTCGCATCTGACA
>JAGCXX010000285.1 GCA_017961115.1 Prevotella sp.
GATGCCAAGGTGTCGCTGCAATGGCCTTTCGGCTACGGCTTGAGTTACACCACCTTTGAATACAGCAACCTCAAGGTCGACAAGCAGAAATTTGGCGCCAGCGACATACTCACGGTGAGCGTCGACGTGAAGAACACCGGCAACCGTGTGGGAAAAGAAGCCGTACTGCTCTACAGCAGCGACCTCGTCGCTTCGATAGTTCCTGACAACAAACGCCTCCGTGACTTCACCAAGGTGGAATTACAACCCGGCGAGACCAAGACCGTCAGCTTCAAACTTCCCGCCAAGAGCCTCGCTTTCGTGGGTGCCGACGGACGCTGGATACTTGAAGAAGGTGAATTCGACCTGAAGATTGGCCGTCTCTCCCAGCGTGTGGAATGCACCAAGACAAAAGTGTGGGAAGAGGCGAATATTTGAGATTTGAGCAACGCTTGATATTTTAGATTATGATTGGAGAATTGTGGAAAGGGTTGCTGGCAGGCATATTGCTGTTGATGCCGGCGTCGGTCAGTGCTACGAAACTGATATCCCTAAACGTGATTGACAAAGAGTATCTGATGGTGCATTTCCGTGATGGCGAAGTGCATTACCGTGACGATGGGACCGGACCGAGTGCCTATCTCGGCCATTCCTTTGCTGAGGGCGACGACACCCTGCTGGTGTTCGGAGAACATCTGAATACCACCGCCGCACAGCAAGCCGCAAAATGGAAAGTCAGTTCGGCTGACGACCCCTCTTTTGCTGCACAGGCACCCTTGGCGGTGTGGCGCAAGAGCAAGCCGATGAACACCAACAACAAATTGGAGAGTGAACTCGACCACTGGTTGTTTTTGAAACTCCCCCAGCCGATGCGCCAAGGACGCACCTACACCGTCACCATCCCTCAGGGCATCGGCAGCGACCAAACGACTGCCAGTGTGAAATTTGACATCTGGAACACGATGTCGGAAGCCATCCATGTGAACATCATTGGCTATGCCCCCTCCGAGAGCATCAAGGCAGCCGACCTCTACCAGTGGTTGGGCGACGGCGGTCAGCGCGACTACAAGTCATGGGAAGGCCGCAAGGTTTACCTCTACGACGTGAAGAGCGGCAAGAAACAGCAAGCCGGAACGGTGAAATTCTGGAAGTCCTCTTCCGCTGCCTCACAGGAAGCCGGAGGCAAGAACCTCATCGGCAGCGATGTGTGGAATATCGACTTCAAATGCAACCGTCCCGGCCGTTACCGTCTGGTTGTGGAGGATGTGGGTTGCAGCATGGACTTCGACATCAGTTCCACCATCTATCACCAGCCCTACCGCTATTCCGTCCGTGGCTACTATTATATGCGATTAGGCGAGCCCATCGACCCCGAGCACGTCACCCCCATCCCCCGTCAGCCACAGTTCATCCCCGAGACCGACCCCAAGGGATTAACCATCTACAAGACTGACTTCCAGCCATGGGACCCTGAGTGGAGAGCATTGCGCACCGATGTATGGGACGAGCCCCATTTCAAACCCGCGCTACAGTCCATCTTCTGGCGCCACCGTCTGCCCGGCAACCCCGTCGCCATCGATGTGAAAGGCGGTCACTCCGACGCCTTCGACTGGGACCGCCACCTCGCCCATGTCAGCAACATCTACGATATGTTGCTGCCCTATCTGCTCACCAATGGTGCCCTGAAGGAAGATGACTTGGGTATCCGCGAGAGCGGCAACGGCATCCCCGACATCATCGATGAAGCCCGCAACGAGGCCGACTTCTTCCTCAGCATCCGCGACGGCGAGGCTTACTCACAAGGAGTGACCAACCCCAGTTCGGAATGGACCATCATGTTCCAAGCCGGCTGCACCACGATGGCCGCCTGGGCCAATGCCGCCAACTGCGCCATCCTTGCCGATGCCTTCCGCATCCAGCACAACGACTCGCTGCGCGCCTATTACACAGAGGAAGCCATCAAGGCTTTCCGCTTTGCCAGCAAGCAGGAGAACCAGCAACTCGACGACATGCAGGATGTAGGCAGCATCAGCATGCGCGGCCGTGACTTCCGTCAGATGGCAGCCGCCTTCCTCTACAACGTCACTGGTGACAAGGAATGGGAGGACATCATGGTCGGCGAGAGCATGGTCAAAGATGGCAAGTCGCTGCTGTTCAACAAAGGCCGCCAAGGCTTCTTCCCAGCCAACGCCACCAACCAATTCAATGCCGGAGAGATTGGTTTCAACCAGTTGTGGGCAGCCGCTGCCTACCTTATCTGTCCCCAGCCGCGCCACTATGCCGACTTCTACAAGAACCTTCTCGCCAGTGTCAACAGCCATGCCGAGCAATACAACCTCAGCCATTTCGCAGAGCGTCCGTCGCGCCGCACCGCCAATGACAGCAGGTGGCAGACCTCACAAAACCTGCAGTTGGTGATGCTTGCCCACTATATCGCCACCGACAAACAGCGCCTGCAACAGTTGGAGCACGCCATGTACACCGAAGCCGGTTGGGCACTCGGCCGCAACCCCGGCAACATCGTGGAGATGACCGGTCTGGGCGAGCGCCACATCACCGATGTCTACACCACCGGCCGCAACGACGGTTCGCCAGGCACCCATCCCGGTCAGACGCCTTTCAACGGCACCGAGACCTGGTCGCCAGGCAACGGCGGTGACGCCCGCATCCTGCTCAACCGCTGCTATCCCTCATGGAACGACGGCGGATGGCCCCGTCAGGAGTCCTACTTCAACCAGCGCTACATGTGGGTGAACGGAGAGTTCACACCCCGTGAGACCATGCGCGGCAAGATGGCTCTGCTCGGCTATCTATATGGAATAAGAAAATGAAAGACCTCACCTTCCCCTCCGGAGGGGAAATGGGGTTAATAGCCAAAAATAACTAAAAAAATTGTCAGTTTATACTTTAATCTGTAAATTTGCAGACTAAATGATGACATGGGGAATCCCCATGCAAAAAAAGACTCGACATCAAAGCGATACGCCACATAATAAGTACGGTCGTCTGGTTGCTTATCGGCATCCTCGCCCTCATTTTCATACTGTTGCACATCCCAGCAGTACAGTCCTATATTGGTGAGAAGACCGCCGATGCCCTGAGCGAGAAATTGGGGGCGGTAGTCAGAGTGGGCAAGATTGACATAGGATTGCCCAACCGTGTGATTATCGACGACTTTGCGCTGTATGACCAACGAGGACAGAAAGCCCTCAGTGCCTCCCGTCTCTCCGCCAAGGTAGACATAGGGCCTCTGATGAACGGTCAGATATCTGTGTCCTCCGCACAGTTGTTTGGCATGAAAGCCGACCTCTACCAGAAAGATGCCGACAGTCCGCTCAACATCCAGTTTGTGCTCGACTCGCTTGCATCCGAAGACACGGAAGAGAAGAAGCCGCTCAACCTCAACATCAACTCCCTCGTCATCCGCAACGGTGCGGTCAGGTATGACCGTCTCGACAAGGAAGCCACGCCCGGACTTTTCTCACCCCACCACATCAACGTCACCAACCTCAGCGGTCACCTGATGCTCAATCAGCTCACCGATGACCTCATCAACCTCCGTGTGAAGCGCCTTGCCCTCAAGGAAGGTTCAGGCTTCGACCTCAATCATCTGTCATTCGACCTTAAAGCCACGAAGGAGTCGGTGCGCCTCACCGACTTAGAGGTAAAGTTGCCCAACAGTTTCCTGAGGACCGACAGCATTAAGGCAACCTATGCCTTTGATGACGAAGGGCTGAAAAAAGAGACAGTTCAATATATGGGAGGCATCAACGAACTGACGCTGTCGCCCGCTGACCTCGCCGCCTTTCTTCCCCAGGCAAGGGAATTCAACAAGCCGCTGCGCCTCACCACCAATGTTTCGGGTACCAGTGACTTCATCAACGTCCACAACCTCAATGTACACAGCGACGAGGGATTGCATCTCTCCACCAACGGTACGGTGAAGAACCTCAGCCATTCCCCCGAGTGGTTTTTCCGCATTGGGCAACTTGACTTGAAGAACAGTGCCCTCGTGAAGACAGCCTCCCAGGCTCATGTTACCCTTCCGCCCCAAGTGCTCAGTCTTGGCGACATCAAGTACACGGGAGAAGTAGGTGGCTCACCCAAGGCATATGCCCTCAAGGGACGCCTGACGACCGATGCCGGAGAGGCCGACCTTGCCGGAAGCCTGCGTGGCAACCATCTCAGCGGCCATATAGAGACCGACGGTCTCAACCTTCGCAGCATTCTCGGAGAAGAACGCTTAGGTCTCATCGCCACCACCATTGATGTGGACGGCATGCTGCCCTTCAACAAAGACATGTCGCTCTACGCCAAGGGAGAGGTGCGTCATCTCGACCTCAACGGATACACCTACAACAACATCACCGTCGACGGCTTTTACGACAAGGAATCCTTCAACGGCACGTTGGGCATCGACGACCCCTACGGACAAATCGGCATAGAGGGTCAGTTCAACCTCTCTTCAGCGAAACCCTCCGCTACCATCAGCGCCAGTGCCCGCCATTTCAATCCAGAGGCCCTCGGCCTGACCAGTGGCATGAAAGGTCATGTCATGGATTTCGACATCAAAACCGACCTCCACGGTTTAAGCATCAATGAGTTGCTGGGCATGGTGGATGTGACCGACCTCTCCATCCAGTCGCCCGACAAGAGTTACCACCTTGAACACCTCCACATTGAAGCAGACAATGAGGGCATAGATAAGCACCTCTATCTCGACAGTGACTTCGGGCACGTCAACATCGTGGGACAATACGATTTCACCACCATCGTACAAAGTGTGTCGAATGTGGTCAAGAGCAAGTTGCCCACCTTCCCCTACCTTCCGGAGAGCACCCCTCATCACCAGAGCGACTTCGAGTTCAGCATTGACATCGACCGCAGCGACTGGATAAAACAATTCGCCGACATCGACCTCAACATCAACTCACCGCTGCATATCAGCGGCCATCTTGATGAGGACTCCGACTACATCGACCTCACCACCATCATCCCCAGCATAGAGTATAATGGCGGCGACTACCGGGACATCGACCTCAGTGTCACCACCCAAGGCGACTCCCTCCTCACTGATGTTAGTCTGAAGAAGATGCAGGACAGCGGCAGACCGCTTGACCTCGCCCTCCATGCCACCGCTGCCCACAACCGGCTCAACACCGACCTTGCCTTCAACAACCATGGTGGCAAGCAGCGCCTGCAGGGGTCGCTGACCTCGTCGACACAGTTCCTCATCGACGAAGACCACCGCAAGGCAGCCCATGTGTCGATGCTCCCCTCCCAGATTTTCGTCAACGGCATGCCTTGGTCTGTAGAGCCATCGAAGATAGAACTTGCCAGCAATGACATCGACATCGATCATTTCACCATCCGCAACGGCCAGCAGCATATCATCATCTCTGGAGCCCTGACAAAGGCACCCACCGACACCCTCCATGTAGACCTCAACGAGTTGGACGCCGCCTTCCTCTCCAGCATCCTCCATGTGAAAGGAGTGGATTTTGGCGGACACATCACCGGCAACGCCTTCCTCACCTCCGTCTACGACACCCCCAAGGCCGAGGCCGACCTGCTCATCGACAACTTCCAGTTTGTTGACGGCCGTATCGGCGAAATGGACATCGACGTGGCATGGAATTCCCAAGACAACCGCATCGAGTTTGTCGGCAAAGCCACCGACGGTGATGCGGGCTACACCGATGTCGATGGCTATGTGTCGCTCTCGCCCGGTGAACTCAACCTCGACATCGGCACCCATGGCACTCCCCTGCATTTCCTCAAGCGTTACTGCGGCAGTTTCATGCGCGACATTGATGTGCGCACCGAGGGCCACATCCGTCTTTTCGGTCCGCTGAGCGACATCAACATGGAAGGCAAGGCTATAGCCAATGGAACGATAGGCGTGTCGAGCCTGAACACCACATACACCCTTCGCGACGACACCATCACGTTGGTGCCCAACCATATCCTGTTCGACCATGCCGTCATTTACGACAAGGACGGGCATAAGGGCACCGTCACCGGCAGTGTCGACCATGATTTCCTCAGCAATTTCACCTTCGACCTGGGCATCCATGCCGACAATATGCTCGCATACGACTTCCAGGAGTTTGGCGACAATACCTTCTGCGGTACGGTATATGCTACCGGCGACTGCCAAATCAAGGGTGTGAGCGGCGAAGTCACCCTCGATGTGGTGGCAACCCCCGAGAAAGGCACCATATTCAACTACAACGCCGCCAGTCCGGATATGCTCAACGACCAGGGCTTCATCCAGTGGAACGACATCACCCCCCAGGCACTCGACTACTCCAACCTACCCTCTGCCAGCCATACCGCCCCCCTTCTCTCTCAGGAAAAGGAGGACGAGGTGGATGAGCAATATGAAGAGGCGGACATCCCCTCCAATCTTCGCATGAACTTCCGCATCAATGCCACTCCTGATGCCGCCATCCGCTTGCTGATGGACAGAGAAAGCGGTGACTATATCGCCCTCTATGGCAACGGAACGCTGCGTGCCTCATATTTCAACAAGGGGTCGTTCACCCTATTCGGCAACTACATCGTCGACCATGGCGTCTACAAACTGACCATCCAAAATGTCATCAAGAAAGACTTCCAGTTCCAGCAAGGCGGAACGATAGCCTTTGGCGGCGCCCCCTATGGTGCAGCCCTCGACCTCAAGGCGGTGTATACCGTGAACGGTGTCCCCCTCTCCGACCTCAACATCGGCAAGAACTTCTCGTCGAACAATATCCGTGTGAACTGTCTGATGAACATCACCGGAACTCCTGAGAGACCCGCCGTGGACTTCGACATGGAGTTGCCCACCATCAACACCGATGCGCAACAGATGGTCAGGAGTCTGATAGATAGTGAGGAGGAACTCAACCAGCAAGTCATCTACCTGCTCACCATCGGGCGTTTCTACAACCAGAATGCTACTGCACTGACTCCCCAAGGACAGACCCAGACCAGTCTGGCGATGCAGAGTCTGCTCAGCGGCACCATCAGTCAGCAAATCAACAATTTGCTCGGAACATTCATCAAGAGCAACAACTGGAATTTCGGCGCCAACATCTCCACCGGCGACGAAGGCTTCTACAATGCGGAGTATGAGGGATTGCTCAGCGGCAACCTCCTCAACAACCGCCTCCTCATCAACGGACAGTTTGGTTACCGCGACAACCCCAATGCCACCACCAGTTTCATCGGTGACTTCGACATCCGCTACTTGCTTTATCCCAACGGCAACCTGGCGCTCAAGATGTACAACCAGACCAACGACCGCTATTTTGTGAAAAACAGCCTCAACACTCAGGGCATTGGCCTAATCATGAAGAAGGACTTCAATGGCTGGCGCGACCTGTTTGGACTGAAGAGAAGGAAGAAGAGGTGAGAGATATATGAGAATTCAAATGCTAAAGATATGAGAAACTATTTATCAGCGGCCATCCTGGCCATTTTAATTATGATTCCCATGGTGGCAACAGCGAAGAAGAAGACAGTGACCATCAAGGTCATTGAGACTAGTGACGTACATGGATGTTTCTTCCCCTATGACTTCATCAACCGCCGTCCGCTCAAGGGCAGCATGGCTCGCGTGATGACTTATGTGAGGCAGCAGCGCGAGCAATTTGGCAAGAATGTC
Source organism: Prevotella sp. (assembly GCA_017961115.1). Classification (GTDB taxonomy): domain Bacteria; phylum Bacteroidota; class Bacteroidia; order Bacteroidales; family Bacteroidaceae; genus Prevotella. The sequence goes on from JAGCXX010000285.1 coordinate 7,631, forward strand.
ATCCTTGTCGACAATGGTGACATCCTGCAGGGACAGCCTACCTGCTATTACTGCAACTACGTGAAGCCAGAAATCCCCAATGTGGCCGCCGAGGTCATCAACTACATGGGTTTTGACGCCGAGACTCTGGGCAACCATGATGTGGAGACGGGGCATGCCGTATATGACAAATGGATTCGTGAGGTGAAATGTCCGATGCTCGGTGCCAACATCATCGACACGAAGACCGGAAAGCCCTACGTGCATCCCTACACCCTGATAGAGCGCGAGGGCGTGAGGATAGCCATCATCGGTATGCTGACCCCCGCCATCCCCAACTGGCTCAACGAGGGGTTGTGGAGCGGTCTGCGCTTTGAGGAGATGGTGATGTGCGCCCGCTACTGGATTGACTATGTCAAAGCCAATGAGCGTCCCGACATCATCATCGGTCTGTTCCACTCCGGCAAGGATGGCGGCATCGTCACCCCCGACTATGAGGAGGACGCCTCGCTGCGTATCGCCAAAGAAGTGCCCGGTTTCGATATCATCCTCTATGGTCACGACCACACGCAATACAAGGACGTGGTAAAGAACACGGCTGGTCAGGATGTGGTGTTCCTCGACCCCTCGTGCAATGCCCTGATGGTGGCAGAAGCCACAATAGAGGTCACCAAGGGCAAGCGTGGCAAGATTGTTGGAAAACGTGTGACCGGCGACATCATCAATGTGTCGGAACTCCCTGTCGACGAAGCCTTTGTGAAGCATTTCCAGTCATCCATCGACAGTGTGAAGAGCTTTGTCGACCGCCGTATCGGCGAGTTTGAGAACAGCATCTACACCCGCGACTGCTATTTCGGCAATGCTGCCTTCACCGATTTCATCCACGACCTTCAACTCAAACTGACGGATGCCGATATTTCCTTCAATGCTCCCCTTTCGTTCAACACCAGCATCAAGGCAGGTCCGGTTTATGTGAGTGATATGTTCAACCTCTACCGTTATGAGAATATGCTCTATGTAGTCCGCATGACCGGTGAGGAAGTCCGCAAGCATCTGGAGATGAGTTATGACCAATGGGTGAACACGATGAAGAGTCCCGACGACCATATCATGCTGCTCAACGATGGCTCAACCGACGACAAGCAGCGCTTCATGTTCAAGAACCTCGCCTTCAACTTCGACAGTGCCGTAGGTATCGACTATGAGGTGGACGTCACCAAACCCGACGGACAGAAGGTGCGCATCCTGCGCATGAGCAATGGCGAGCCTTTTGACGAGGCAAAATGGTATAAAGTGGCCATGAACAGTTACCGAGGCAACGGCGGCGGTGAACTGTTAACCCGCGGCGCCGGCATCAGTCTCAAAGAACTGCCCAACCGCATCATCTTCCAAAGCGACCGCGACCAACGCTACTACCTGATGCAGGAGATAGAGAAAGCTGGGCGTATGAACCCGCAGACCCACAACAATTGGCGCTTTGTACCCGAAGAGTGGGCCAAGCCCGCCATTGAGCGCGACCGCAAACTCCTCTTTGGACGATGAAACACCATTGGTTTGTATTCTGCCAGGGCGACCTGCTGTTGGAGCGTCACACTGATGGCACATACGACGTGCCGTATCAGGAGGAGCCCCCTACAGAGGTCAAGTCATGGACAATGGTGCATGACCTCACGATGCCCGACGGAGAGATGGTGAAGACCTACTCCATCGACTACCCCGTGAGCGACCATCCGTTGTATGAGATGATTGGTCTGAGACAGTCGTTCCATCATCTCTCCGCAGAGCAATACGTGCGTGCAGGAAAATGCTCGGAGATACTGTATTGGGACAGCACCACCAAATATTGCGGTGTCTGCGGCGGACCGATGAAGTTTCACACGGAGATATCCAAGCGTTGCACTTTTTGCGGCAAGGAGGTATGGCCTCAGTTGGCTACCGCCGTCATCTGCCTTGTGGAGAAAGGCGACGAGGTGTTATTAGTGCATGCCAAGAACTTCAGGCGCGACTACTATGGTCTTGTAGCTGGTTTTGTGGAAACTGGTGAGACCTTAGAGGAAGCCGTTGAGCGTGAGGTGCGAGAGGAGACCGGCATCAGCATTCGCAACATCCGTTATTTCGGCAGTCAGCCTTGGCCCTACCCTTGCGGTCTGATGGTAGGCTTCACCGCCGAATACGAAGGCGGAGCGCTGCATCTGCAACGCTCCGAACTCTCCAAAGGCGGTTGGTATCGCTATGATGCCCTTCCTGAGATTCCCGGCAAGATGTCGATTGCCCGACAATTAATCGACGCCTGGTTGGAAAAGAGATAACGCCCTTTTCTTTCTTCAATTCACTCTGAACTGTCCTGAGAAATCGATTCCGCTTCGTTTACGGGGCATGACGTTGATTGATGCGGAACCATTTTCGAACAGTGTGATGATGTAACGGTAGGTGTCTTCTATGTCAGCTGCATCGATGTAGATGGTATGTCTGTCCTTGTGCGAGCTGTCCACAGAATAGTTGGTGATGGGGGCTTTGAAGCGCAGTCCGTTACCTCCGCCGTAAGGTAAACTATAAGCTCGGCCGAAAAAGGGAAGGTCGGACTTCAAGGTGTCGCCAGTCACTGTTACGCTGTATGAACTTGTCAATGTAACATCTCCAATGGGAACCTGTGGTAATGCACGTTCGATGTCGATGGTATATTGCCGGTTGGCAGAACTTAGGAAACTACTCCTTGCATCTAGCATACATCTCGGAAAGAGCAGGCCGAGGAACACCAGCCAGGACTGCGCGGTCGAGGTCCTCACGCGCCTCTTTCTTCCGTCCCATTTTTAGGCGTATGTCCGCTCTGTTGAGGATGTAGTCGGAGCATGACGGATCGAGGCGCATCGCCTCAGAGAAATCATACTCAGCCACCTCATTTAGTCCCCTCTCCGCCTCGAGTCCAGCCCGTGCGGCGTATGCCACCGCGCTGTCGGGATACTGCTCTATGAGGATATTGATTCTGTCCATAGCCTCAGAGTATCTCATATCCTTCTGACAGAGCAAGGCGAAGCCTAATTGGCCATTGAAATGGTCGGGCACAATACTGAGCATGGTCTCATAGTCTTTGCGGGCAAACTTGTATTTGTGCTGCTTCTCATAGATGTATGCCCTATAGTAAAGTGCCGCCACGTTTTTGGGGTCACGCTCCAGAATCCAGTCATACTCCTCCTTGGCGTAGTCCCATTGTTCAAGGAGCATGTTCCATGAAGCCTTGTTGAGCCTAAGGTTGATATTATTGGGAAATCTCCTCAGTTGGCTTACCGCCACCTCAAGGGAGTCACGCAAGTCAGCATATGACTGGGCCTCCGCCCCAGTAGCGAAGACAAGTGCTATGATGAGGAGGTATGACCTCATGTGTCTGTGCAAGCTGTTTCTCATTTTTTCCTTATCCAATTGACAATCCACTCGCCCACCTCTTTAGTGCCGTAGTGCGCTCCACCCTCAACCTGAATCTCAGGTGTACGCACATTGGCATCGAGGCTGGCGTCCACAGCCTGCCGCACCAGTTTTCCCTCCTCGATAAGCCCAAAATACTCCAGCATCATCGCCACAGAGAGAATCTGCGCCAGCGGATTGGCGATGTTCTGTCCAGCAGCCTGCGGCCATGAGCCATGAACAGGTTCGAAGACCGGTGTGCCCTCTCCTGTGGAAGCCGATGGCAGGAGTCCCATCGACCCTGAGATGCAGCTGCCCTCATCCGTGAGGATATCACCAAATGTATTCTCCGTGACGATGACATCGAAGAAGGTTGGTTCGGCAATCATCCTCATCGAAGCGTTGTCTACAAACATATAATCCACCTTCACATCAGGGTAAGACGGTTCCATCTCCTTGGCAATCTGTCTCCACAACCTGCTGGATGCCAAAATATTTGCCTTATCGACCACCGTGAGGTGATGATGTCTTTGGCGGGCATAGTCAAATCCCACTTTTAGGATACGCTCAATCTCTGGTCGGGTGTAGTAGTTGGTGTCGTATGCCTTGTCATTATCCTGGTATTTCTCTCCAAAATACATGCCACCCGTCAGTTCACGGATGCAGATGAAGTCTGCCCCTTCCACCAATTCAGTTTTCAGTGGACTTTTGTGGAGCAGGCATTTGAATGTCTGCACTGGTCGGATGTTGGCAAACAGACCGAGTCCCTTGCGCATAGCAAGCAATCCCTGTTCAGGTCTCACCTTTGAGGTGGGGTCGTTGTCGTATTTCGGGTCACCCACAGCAGCGAACAGCACGGCATCCGCATCTTTGCAAGTGTTGAACGTCTGTTCAGGAAAGGGGTCACCCACCATATCGATGGCATGGGCGCCACAGATGGCCTCTGTATATTCCACCTCATGTCCGTATTTCTCGGCGATGGCATCCATGACAGCTACGCCCTGTTTCATAATCTCTGGTCCTATACCGTCGCCAGAGAGAACGGCTATTTTCAGTTTCATTATTTATGGGGTTATGAGTTTTTTTAATAGGAGTTTAGGAGATTGGGGGGTTCTGGAGTTTAGGAGTTTAGGAGTCTAGGAGTTTAGACATATGATTCTTTTTGAGGAGTCTAGGAGTTTAGGAGTCTAGGAGTCTAGGAGTCTAGACATATGATTAGCAAACATTCATCTTTCATCCATTTTCCTGAGAAAGCGGACTATCAATCTTTCATCTTTCATCCATTTTTTCATCTTTCATCCTTTTTTCATCTTTCATCCTTTTTTTCATCTTTCATCCTTCATCCATCATATATCATCTTTCATCCATTACCCATCACTGGCTTTCCTCATAGATGTTGAGCATGCGGAGGGTCGCTTTGATGGCAGCCTCGGTCTGGTCAGCATCGAGTCCTCTTGTCCTGATGACCTTGTCGCCATTGCGCCAAGTGATGACCGTCTGGACGAGGGCATCGGTGCGGCCACCCGGTGGGATGGAGACCGCATAGTTGGCCAAGATGGGGAACGTGCGGTCGAGGTTGACCTTATAGATTTTCCTCAGCGCCTTGACGAAGGCATCATACTGTCCGTCGCCTGTTGACTCCGCCGCATATTGATTGCCGTTGATTTCCACCTTGATGCTCGCAATGGGCTTCAGTCCATAAGTGGAGGTAACCATATAACTGATGAGTTTCACCTTCTCCTCAGGTGTGGTATGCTTGAGCACATCATTGACGATATATGGCAGGTCATCCTGCGTGACTATTTCCTTGCGGTCGCCCAGTTCGGTGATGCGCTTGGTCACCTTGTTCATCTGTTCCGGAGTCAGTTGGAGTCCCAGTTTCTGCAGGTTGAGTTCGATATTCGCCTTACCGCTCGTCTTGCCCAAAGCATATTCGCGGCTTCTTCCGAATCGCTCCGGCACCAGGGCATTGCAGTAGAGGTTGTCTTTGTTGTCACCATCGGCATGTACGCCAGCCACCTGAGTGAACACGTTGTCGCCCACGATAGGTTGGTTGGGTGCCACGGCGATGCCGCTATATTCCTCTACAAGTCGGCTGACATCATTGAGTTTGTCTTCCTTGATGTTGGTGCGCGCACCAAACTGGTCGCGTAGAATGACCTGTACGCTCGCCAAGGGTGCGTTTCCGCACCGCTCACCCAGTCCGTTGACCGTCACATGGAGACCTTTTGCCCCACACAGCACCGCTGCCAGGGAGTTGGAGACCGCCAGGTCGTAGTCGTTGTGTGCATGGAAGTCGAAATGCACCTCAGGATATCTTCTTCTCATTTTTCTGAAGAAGTCGATGACCTGCAGGGGGTTGGTGATGCCCAACGTGTCAGGGAGCATGAACCGGCGGATGGGAGTCCTCACCAGTCGGTCCATCATCGTGTAGATGTATTCCGGGGAGTCAGACATACCGCTGCTCCAGTCCTCGAGGTAGATGTTCACATCAAAATTCTTGGAGTCGGCATACTCTATCGACCTCAAGATGTCGTCTAGATGTTCCTCAGGAGACTTTGCCAGTTGGGTGGTGCAATGCTTGAGCGAACCCTTCGCCAGCAAGTTGATGACACGTGCCCCACCGTCAGCAATCCAATCGACCGACTGATGTCCGTCGACAAAGCCCAGCACCTCCACTTTGTGAAGTATTCCCGCGTTTTCGGCATAATTCGCAATCATCTTGACCGCATCCTTTTCTCCCTCAGAGACTTTTGCCGACGCCACCTCCATACGGTCGACGTTGAGGTCGTCGAGCAGCATCCTGGCTATCATGAGTTTCTCGTGAGGCAAGAAAGACACACCGCTGGTCTGCTCACCATCGCGGAGTGTGGTGTCCATGATTTCGATGAAGGGATGCTTGAGCGGTCGGGTATTCAATTGTTCTGTCGTTCCCATTCCTCTATTTTGTTGGTGCTTTGCAGCAAGAAGTCGATATCGTCGAGTCCGTTGACCAGACAGTGCTTCTTGTATCCATTGATTTCAAAATGCTCGCTCTCACCTGTCTCCAGATTGGTCACTGTCTGCTTGGGCAAGTTGACCTCCACCTTTGTCTTCGGATTGTCGTTTATACATTGGAATAGACGGGCAAGAAACTGTTCCGTCACCACCACAGGCAGGACGAAGTTGTTCAGTTCATTGTTTTTGTGTATATCCGCGAAGAAAGAACTGATGACCACCCTGAACCCATATCCTGCTATGGCCCAGGCGGCATGTTCCCTTGACGAACCCGAGCCGAAGTTTTTCCCCACTACGAGGATGCAACCGCTGTAGTCTGGGTTGTTGAGCACGAAATCCTTTTTGGGCGACCCATCCTCATTATATCTCCAGTCGCGGAACAGGTTGTCGCCGAATCCCTTCTTGTCTGTAGCCTTGAGAAAACGTGCCGGTATGATTTGGTCGGTATCAACATTCTCCAACGGCAATGGCACACAAGTGCTTGTTATGACATCAAATTTCTGTTTCATAGCTATATGGATTTAAATGAGGTCTCTTGGATCAGTGATGACACCCGTAACCGCCGCAGCGGCAGCCACGAGCGGACTTGCCAGGATTGTTCTTGCTCCCGGTCCCTGTCGCCCCTCGAAATTTCTGTTGCTTGTCGACACGCTGTATTTCCCTGCCGGAATTTTGTCATCATTCATGGCGAGACATGCAGAGCAACCCGGTTGTCGGATTTCAAACCCCGCCTCACGAAGGACGTTGTCGATGCCCTCCTCATGGATTTGCTTGTGAACCGCCCAACTGCCCGGCACGAGCCATGCCGTGACAGACGGAACCTTTTTGCGTCCCTTCACTATAGAGGCGAACGCACGGAAGTCCTCTATGCGCCCATTGGTGCATGCCCCGAGGAAGACATAGTCAATCTTTTTGCCCAGCATCCGCTCACCTGGTTGCAGTCCCATATACCGCAGCGCTTTGGAGAACGCCTCCTTTCCCTTCTCATCTATCTCGCTGAGGACAGGAATGTTTTGTGTGATGCCGATTCCCATTCCCGGATTGGTGCCATAGGTGATTCTGGGTTCGATATCATCCGCCTCAAAAGTCATTTCAAGGTCGAACACGGCATCCTCACCACTCCTGAGTGTTTTCCAATAAGCCAAGGCCTTTTCCCAAGCCTCGCCTTTAGGAGCGTATTCTGTTCCCCTGACATAGTCTATGGTTTTCTCATCGGGCGCCACCAAACCTCCTCTTGCCCCCATTTCTATGCTGAGGTTGCACAGGGTGAGCCTACCCTCCATCGACATGTCGCGAACCACCTCGCCAGCATATTCGATGAAGTATCCTGTAGCCCCTGAAGTGGAGAGGCGTGCCATGAGAAAGAGCGCCACGTCCTTTGGTGTCACCCCCTTTGCCAGTTTGCCATTGATGCTGATGCGCATGGTTTTCGGTTTCTGCTGCAGGATGCACTGCGAAGCCAGCACCATCTCCACCTCTGATGTACCGATGCCGAAAGCCACCGCCCCCATTGCCCCATGTGTGGAAGTGTGGGAGTCGCCGCAGACGATGGTCATCCCCGGCAGCGAGAGTCCCTTTTCCGGTCCGACGACATGGATGATGCCATTGTCCGGCGACATCATGCCGAAATAGTTGAGTCCGAACTCCCTGCTGTTTCGCTCGAGGGCATCCACCTGCGCCTTTGACACCGGGTCCTGGATAGGTTTGTCCTGGTCGTGTGTGGGCGTGTTGTGGTCGGGCATGCAGAAGACCTGTTTGGGACGAAAGCACTTCAGTTTTTTCTCTCTCAGTCCGTCGAAGGCCTGCGGTGTGGTCACCTCATGGCAGTAGAGCCTGTCGATATAGAGTTGTGTCGGACCATCCTCCACCACCTGCACCACATGCTTGTCCCATATTTTATCAAAGAGTGTGTTCATCGTTTCAGTTTTTAAATTTGTTGATACAGTCGATATATGCCTCCACCGATGCCGTGACGATATCGGTATTGGCACCAAAGCCATAGTACACACCGCCGTTGTATTCCACCTGCATGTGTACCTTTCCCACATCGTTGGAGCCTTTTGATATGGCCTGGATGGTGAATTCCTTGAGCGTCATTTTCTTCAGGATGATTTTCTTCAGCGCATTGATGGCCGCATCCACGGGACCGTTGCCTGTTGCCGCCGCCTCAAACTTCTGTGCGCTGATATCGAGTCCGATGCTTGCCACGCTTCTCACCCCCATGCCAGTTGTCACCTGCAGGTAATCGAGCTTGACGGCATGCGCATCAGCGGTATCAGCCCCAGCCAGCATGAGGATATCAGCATCTGTGACCTCCTTTTTCTGGTCAGCCAATTTGAGGAATTTCTGGTAGATTTTGTCGACACGGCTCTCGTCGTCGAAATTGACCCCCAGCACCCCTAACCTATATTTGAGTGCTGCCCTACCCGACCTTGCCGTCAGCACGATGGAGTTGTCGTCGAGACCGATATCCTTTGGGTTGATGATTTCGTAGGTATCCGTATTTTTCAGCACTCCGTCCTGATGTATTCCGCTCGAATGGGCGAAAGCATTTCTTCCGACGATGGCCTTGTTGGGTTGTACCGGCATGTTCATGAGTCCCGACACCATACGGCTTGCCGGATAGATTTTCGTGGTGTTGATATTGGTATCGATACCGAGGTGCTTATGGCATTTCAGAATCATGGCAATCTCCTCCAAGGAGGTGTTGCCCGCCCTTTCTCCTATGCCATTGATGGTCACCTCTACTTGTCTTGCCCCATTGATGATACCGCTGAAGGTATTTGCGGTAGCCAGTCCGAGGTCGTTGTGGCAGTGAGTTGAGATGATGGCCTTGTCGATATTGTCCACATGCTCCATGAGGTATTTTATTTTCGCTCCATACTCCTCAGGCAGGCAATATCCCGTCGTGTCAGGGATGTTGACAACTGTAGCCCCTGCCTTGATGACCGCCTCGATAACCCTTGCGAGGTATTCATTCTCAGTGCGTCCGGCATCCTCGGCGTAGAACTCTACGTCCTCCACGAATTTTTTAGCATATTTCACTGCCGCCACAGCACGCTCGATAATCTCCTCCTTGGTGGAGTTGAACTTATACTTGATGTGTGTGTCGCTTGTGCCTATGCCCGTGTGGATTCTCTTGCGCTTAGCATATTTCAGCGATTCTGCAGCCACGTCGATGTCATGCTCAACAGCTCGTGTCAGCGCGCAGATGGTTGGCCAAGTGACAGACTTTGAGATTTCGATGACGGAGTTGAAATCCCCCGGACTTGAGACAGGGAATCCTGCCTCGATGACGTCCACGCCGAGCATTTCCAGTTGCCGAGCCACCTGTATCTTCTCAACGGTATTAAGTTGGCAGCCCGGCACTTGTTCTCCGTCGCGCAACGTGGTGTCAAAAATAAATAACCTTTCGTTCATATTATCCAATTATGTAACTCATCATTCATCAAATAAAAAAGCCTTTCACACTCCTGGAAGTGAGAAAGGCTTTATATTGTTGCAGCACCAATTACCTGCACACCTTATCACTTCCAGCCGCATGCTGCAGTCGGAGGCTAATAATAATGCCAAGAATAATGGTGCTTTGTTGGTTCATGAAAAGCATTTTTATGATGAGGTTGACCACCTCTGTTTTTAAAATCGGTGGCAAAGTTATACATTCTGACACTATCTGACAAATAATTTGTCATAAATTTGAGCAAAATTGTTTCAGATTATCATATTTTAACGCGGAGGTTGGGAGTTTGGGAGGGGCAAGAATAGTTCATAGTTCATAATTCATAGTTCATAGTTATATGCAAATTGGGAGTTTGGGAGTCCTCAGTCTGGATGAAGGATGAAGGATTAAGGATGAAGGTTTGTTACTCCACTTCGGGTGTTTGTTCAACGCCCCCTGATTATGGCATTCGTGTCCATCCGTGCTATCCGTGGTTAATATTTTACGTGAAATTTCGTGGTTATTTTTTGAGGAGTTTGGGAGTCTGGGAGTTTAGGAGTTTAGACATATGATTCTTTTTGAGGAGTTTAGGAGTCTAGGAGTTTAGACATATGATTCTTTTTGAGGAGTTTAGGAGTCTAGGAGTCTGGGAGTTTAGACATATGACTGACTTGTTATGGGATTACAAATCCCTATTTTTAGGGCATCGGGATTGCAAATCCCGATGAACGGGTAGTTCTTTTCATAATTTTCAATTTTCAATTTTCAATATTCAATCCTTCATCCTTCATCTTTCATCCTTCATCTTTCATCCATTTTAGGAGGGGAGTTTAGACGTATGACTGGCTTGTCATGACTATCTCCTCATTGCGCCAAGCACCTGCTGGGCTATGGATTTCATGCCATCGACTGATGGATGACCATTGATTTTATGGATATCCTTCAATGCTATACATGGAACATTATAGTGCCGGCAGATGGTCTGGCATGACTCGGTGATGTCGTCACGCAATTCGGAGTTGAGAATGAAGTATACATCCACGTTGGGATACCTGTTGGTGATATGCTGCAGCATATACGCCATTGCGGGTCGGAAGGTGTAGAAATCCGCCTTTGTCCATCCGCTATACTTATATTCCCCGACAGGTTCGCCCGCCCAACTGTCGTTGGTAGCCCCAAAGATGAGGATGACATCAGGATTGCCCAGGTTGTCCATCCTTGTGATGAAGGAACGGTCGGCATAATCATTGCCGTCATATCCACGATATCCAATGGTGCTCCCGCTGTAAGAGTTGTTGACACAGAGTTTGTAGCCCCCTTCCTTAGCCACTTGCCACCACCAAGTCTGGGTAACATCATTGACATCCGTCCGGTTGCCGCTCTCCTCATAATACCACATTTCATTGGTAGAAGGTGTCACATATCCCTCAAAAGTGGAGTATGAGTCGCCCAGGACGGAGATAGAGAGTTTTTGCGCACTTGCACTCACTGAGCACAGCAATAAAAGGGTAATAAATTTAAGATGCTGCATAATTTTTTTGGATTATTGTTGACGATGATACTATTTACTGATTGTATGGAGGTAATTTCCTACAGGGTAGAAGTTGGGATTATCAGAAAGGAGAGTCGGGTGGTGGTGGCGGTCCAAGTGGATCGTCGTTTCTGCCCCTGTTCATTTTGGAACCGATAATCTCTCCCCCGCCCGTTGGCGGCACGTAATTGTCCTCTGGGTTGGCGAAGCGCGTGTACTGTCCCCGGAAATGCAGGAGCACATCTCCCACGGCACCCTTACGGTGCTTGGCTATGATGATTTGCGCCATTCCATGCAAGTCGTTGCCCTGCTCATCATGGTAGATGTGGTAGTATTCGGGACGGTGAACGAAGATGACCATATCGGCATCCTGCTCGATGGCACCCGACTCACGCAGGTCGCTCAGCTGTGGTCGTTTTCCATCGTTGGAGTCACGCTGCTCCACCGAGCGGTTGAGCTGTGAGAGCGCGATAACGGGGATGTCGAGTTCCTTTGCCAATTGTTTTAGAGAGCGGCTGATTGTCGAGACCTCCTCCTGTCGGTTGCCGAAGCGAGCACCATTGGCGTTCATCAGCTGGAGATAGTCAATCATGATGATTTGCACCCCTTTCTCCCTCACCAGTCGTCTTGCCTTGGTACGCAGTTCAAAGATGGAAAGGCCCGGCGTATCGTCGAGGTACAGTGGAGCGCCATCAAGTTTTCGGATGTTCTTGTCCAGTCTTGCCCACTCCGCCTCATTGAGTTGTCCGTTCATCACCTTTTTACTGTCAATCTCGCATGTGTTGGATATGAGTCGATTGACAAGTTGCACATTGCTCATTTCGAGTGAGAAGAACGCGGTAGGCACCCTGTTGTCGACAGCGATGTTCTTGGCTATGGAGAGGGCGAAAGAGGTTTTTCCCATTGCTGGACGTCCAGCCAGAATGACGAGGTCACTTTTCTGCCATCCAGAAGTCATCTCATCGAGTTTGGTGAATCCACTTGCCACGCCCGTGAGACCACCTGTATTTGCGGCAGCCAACTGCATGATTTCGACCGCCCTTTTCACGATGGGGTCTATCTGCGTATAGTCCTGCCTCATGTTTTTCTGCGAGAGTTCGAAGAGGCTGCCCTCCGCCTCTTGCATCACCACCTCGATATCGTTGCTTTCGTCGAAAGCCTTGGTTTCGATGACACTTGCGAAGGAGATGAGTTGTCGGGCGAGGAATTTCTGTGCCAGGATGCGTGCATGATACTCCACATGGGCAGATGATGCCACGGGAGCCGTGAGTTCATAGATATACATCTCACCGCCTACCTCCTCGAGCGTTCCATCACGCTTGAGTTGTTCGGTGACTGTGAGCATATCGACGGGATGCTCGTTGAGGCTCAGTGTCTGAATGGCAGCGAACACCTTTTGGTTGCGCGGTTCATAGAATGTCTCGGGTCTTAGGATTTCGCTCACGACGGTAAATGCGTCCTTGTCAATCATCAGCGCACCAAGAACAAGGCGCTCCGTCTCGAGCGACTGAGGGGGAAGATGTCCGAGTCCGGTGTCAATGGGAGTGGCAGCCTGCTTTCTTCGCAGACCATTTTTTGGTGTATTATTATCAGGCATAAATACTTAGGATTAGGTTAATGGATTTTCGAAATGCTTGGGAGTGCAAAGATAGTGCAAACCGAGAGCAAAGCAAAATAAAAAGTCATTTTTATTTTTCCGATTTCTGGATTGACGAGCCGCACAGGAGGAAATCTCCTCCACAAAACCGCAGGTTCGTATACTGCAATTATTTTGCTAAAGATTTGTTTTCTCGGATTCTTTTATTTATATTTGTAACCGAAGATACAACGCTTTGGGCGCGTGAGGCAGCAGAGCTGTCAATACCGGACGAGGTGTTCCCGTTGGGAGAGTACCTGCCGTCAAAGTTTCCAACAAGATTGGATTGAGGAGATTGCTCTTCACTTTTTGGGCGGTTCAGTTTAGCAAGTCGTTTTTCGATGCGCTTTTCTGCATCGCTCACTTTTTTTGTACTTCCAGATGGGTGATGGACCTCTATGGTGAATGAAGATTAATATCCCGCCGCAGGTGCACCGATAGCACTATGCGACGGGAGTGTTTATTGATTCTCTTTGGAGAAGTTCTCGCCTGCGAGTGGCCAGAGGACGGGTGGGATGGGTTATTTCTTCTTCGCCTTCTTCTCTGCTATCAACTCCACGATGATGTAACTAATTGAGATTCACAAGAATAACCCCACCCCTTACCCCTCCCCAACTGGGGAGGGGAGCTCCATTCGGCTCACGGCATGTACATCAAAATCAATTACTTGATTTTGAAGTACCCTCTTACATTTTTGTGTTATGATATCAACCTTAGACATTCTAAGATAAAAAGAAACAAATAATGATAATGATGTATTTATAGGAAAAGGTAAAGAAAGGATAGGAAGAAATGATGGAAAAAGAAATGAATTGATTATTTTTGCGGTGTGATTTGAATCAATTGGTATTAATTCAATGAACAGGAGAGCCGCATTATCAGTATTGTTGATGGTGAGTCTGGGACATCTTTTAAACGATATGTTTCAGGCAGTCATCCCTGCGATATATCCCATGATTAAGGAGTCGCTGGGTCTGAGTTTCACTCAGATAGGCATCATCACGCTGACCAATCAGATTACGTCATCCCTACTCCAGCCGATGGTAGGCTATTTCTCCGACAAGCATCCCCGACCCTATGGCCTCGCATTAGGCATGTGCTTCACGTTGACCGGTCTGCTGCTGTTGTCTTTCGCCACCAGTTTTGTGCTGATATTGCTGTCGGTCGCCTTTGTAGGCGTTGGTTCCTCCGTGCTGCATCCTGAATCCTCAAAAGTAGCCCGTTTGGCCTCTGGTGGAGCGAAAGGCATGGCGCAGTCAATATTTCAGATTGGCGGCAATGTGGGCCGCGCCTTTGGTCCTGTTGCTGTGGCTTTGATTGTCGTGCCCCACGGTCAAGGCAGCATCCGCTGGTTTGCCTTCCTCGCCGTTGTCGCCGTATGGGTATTGGCAAGGATAGGCAGATGGTATAAGCATCAGATAGAGCGATACGGGCAAAACAAGTCGAAGTTTGACATCGAGAATGAGAGTCATCTCACACGTCGACAGGTAGTAGCTGCCCTTTTGGTGTTGTTGGTACTGATGTTTTCTAAGGACTTTTATACCGCCAACATCCAAAACTACTTGACGTTTTATATGATTGACAAGTTTGGCCTCTCAGTGGCCGCCTCTCAATATGTCCTGTTCGCCTTCCTTGTCTCTACAGCCATCGGACTGTTGATAGGTGGGGAGGTAGGCGACAGATACGGCCGCAAATATGTCATCTGGGTAAGCATATTAGGTTCATCACCTTTTGCACTCCTTCTACCCTACTGCAACCTAACCTGGACGATAGTGCTGGCAATCCTCGTTGGCATGGTGATGTCGTCGGCGATGTCCGCCATTCTTGTCTATGCCACCGAACTCCTTCCTGGCAATGTCGGCATGATATCGGGTGCTTTCTTTGGTCTGTCCTTTGGTCTGGGCGGCATCGGCTCCGCCCTTTTCGGCTGGTTGGCCGACATGTCCAGCATCCAGTATGTATTCCAACTCACGGCTTTTTTGCCTCTGCTCGGCATTGTCACCTATTTCCTGCCCAACATCAAGGAATAAGATAGTTCAACTTCTCAAATATGAGGTTGTCAAAGTAGTTAAGGCAGTTAAGCCACATGATTTTTTAACGGATTTAAGAATAAGCTATCAAGCAACATAAAAAATGAACAATTAAGGAAAAGAAATGGAAAATAAGGAAAAGGAATTCGAACGATATTGGTTGGAGAACAAAAAACGTTTTCTGAATGAGGACCAGGAATATCGGGATGCGATAGCCACTTATGGAATGACTTCAGGAGCCGACTGGTTGCTTTTCGGCATTCCTGTTGCAACCGGCATCGTTTGCGTGGAGACTCTTCCGTTTCAAAGTGAGATATTGAAATGGGTAGTCAGCGTGGTCATCACAGTAGTAGTTTTTGCAGTTTGCGTATGGGTAAAATCATTGTCCAATCCCCATAGAGCCATTGAGGATATAGAGAAAGACGTCAAGCAGCGCTGTTATGAAAACTACCTGAAGACTGAGAAGATGGAATAAATGAAAACTTAGCCATATATTTGGAGATATGGTGAGCAAGTATTATTTTTGCATCAAAAATCTTTGAATCATCAATCCAAACACAATGATAATGAAAAACTACAAACGACTATTCACCATGCTGGTCATGTTGCTTGCGATAGCCAGCCATATTCAAGCACAAGATGACTTTGAAGCGATGGTCAAGGCAGAGAAATGGTATGCCGACTATTGCGAAGAAGCGATTCTTGGTTTTGAGTCCACCCGTCAGAGTCCCAACAAGCATCCACAGAAATACTGTGTCTTTCCCTATCAGCATGCAGGTTCATTAGGTCATGCGCTTGTCATCTCCACCACCGACGAGAGCGAGATGGTGATGTTCACACCCAACGGCAGCCATGTCCAAGGTCAGCGCATTTCCAAGAGCATCCTACCCCAGGAAATCTATTGGAATGCCATCAGCGAAATTGGCCTCCGCATCACTCACAGCAGTGATATCACGCTCAGGGAGCGCCCTATACCAGTACGCACTCCCAACAAAAAAGCCAATGAGTTTTTAGCAGTTGTGGAAGATGGAGAGAAGATTCCTGACATCAAGGCATACAACCAAATGATGTTTAAGCCTCACAGGAACAGTGTGCGGCTGAGCAATCAACACCACACCAAAAAGGTTGATGAGCAGCAAGATGTGGTCATCAAAGACCAAATGGAATATGTGTTCAAACTCACCAACCCCTCTGTGATGGCCAAGATGTTCCGCGGCTATGAGGACGAAGAGATGTGTCCGTGGGTGGTGAAGAGCAGCTTTTTCGACCATCACCTCATACTTCAGTACAGCCGTTGGAAGGAAGGCGAACCTGTGAGGAAAGCCACCAAAGATGTCTGTCGCATCATCAGTGACTATTATGGTGGGCGCACCATCAAGGACACCCAGTGGTTGGCCAGTCTTGAATCGAATGAGCGTGTCTTCTACGCCGTGCAGTTTGAGATTTTGGGGACTGAGGCATTGGCCGCCCTGGTGTGCATCTCCGAGGGAGAAGTCACCTCCACCTGGGAGTTCCAAGGCAAGATTGACCCCGCCACTTATCATGAGGGCGAATCAATATGGTTTGTAGACGATGAAGGAGATTTCATGAGTCACGCTCCCGAGATACACTGCATCGCTGCCACTGACAAAGGCTTGGAACTCTACATACGTCTGTTCGGCGGTGAGAGCGTGCAATACTTCATCCTTCGCGAGATGGGTTCGGTGTTGATGGAGATTTTGGCCGACTATTGGATATATGTGTGGGACTGAAGCAGTTGTTGATTTTGAGTTTTTAGTTTTTTTATCATCATACATTTTCATACAATGAAGAAGATTTGCATTTTATTGATGTTTGCCATGCCAACCTTGTTGCATGCAGCAGATAACGACACTGTCATCATCAACAAGCCCAAGAGCGTCACTGTCATAACTGGCGACTCCATTCAGGAAATATTGGTAAAAGGGCGTGAGGGTGACGAGGGTTTCACCTACAGGGACAGAATCAAACTGAAAGGAAACGATTACTCAAGAGAGACTTTCAGCAACCGCGACCTCAAGCCCAAATTGAGTCTTGGCAACAAAAAGAACAGCAAAGTGGATGTCACAGGACATTTTGCCTTCGGCATGGTGCTTCCGACAAATGTCTCATCAGGTATGGATTTCCCTGGAGGCAAATCGTGGGAAATATACTTCTCACCGCTTGATTTTGAGTTTTATCTGAACAAGAGCAAGCGCGACTATATTTCTTTTGGCATCGGCTTCGACTGGCGCAACTACCGCATGACCGACAAGACAAGGTTTGTGAAAATAGGCGACGATCAAGTCGGCTTGGGAACCTATCCCGAAGGAGCTGACCCCAAGTTCTCTCGTGTCAAAGTGTTTAGCCTTAGTTTTCCTCTGCTCTTCCAACATGAGTTTGGCAAAGATTGGGGCTTTGGACTCGGACCTGTCCTCAACTGGAACACTTATGGCAGTCTGAAGACCAAGTACAAGATGGACGGCGGTGAGCACAAGTTCACAGACAAGCACATCGGCCAGCGTAAGATTACCGTCGACTTCATGGCCCTCTTCAAGAATCCTCTTTTTGACATCTATCTGAAATATTGTCCGACCGACGTGCTGAAAGACTCAGATTTGAAGTTCCGCTCACTCTCTTTCGGATTTTATCTATAACATCAATTACACTTTATAAAGCCTAATATTCAAGAAAGTATGAAGAAGTATCTTTTATCTCTAATTTTAGCCGTGATAGCGGCCAACATGAATGCTCAGGAAGTGAAACAACTTCCCAAGCCCGACATGCAAATCAATGTAAGCCTGACCGAGGCACTCCAGAAGCGCAGGTCGGACCGTGACTTCAAAGATGGCGGCACCATCAGCGACCAGCAGCTCTCACAACTGCTTTGGGCAGCCTGCGGTGTCAACCGTGCAGACCGTAAACTGCTCACCATCCCTACCGCCATCAATGCCCAAGACATCCAAGTCTATGTATGCCGTCAAGATGGTGTTTCGCTCTATCAGCCTTACGAAAACACCTTGGTGAAAGTCACCAACACCGATGTCCGTGAGATGCTCGCCGAAAGACAGGCCAACATGAAGGTAGCGCCGCTTTTCCTCCTCATTGTCAGCAACCAGGAGAAATTCCGCAATGGCAACGAGATTTACGGCGCCATGGATGCCGGCTACTCCTCACAGAACATCTATCTGATGTGTGCTGCCCTTGGTTTGAAGACTGTGGCGAGGGCGATGATGAACAAGGAAGGTGTGGCAAAGGCCCTCGGTCTGAACGAGAAGCAGATTCTTGAGCTGAACCATCCCATCGGATATTGATTGAGGCCAAGAACAGTTTACTAAAGGAGCCCCACCCCTTACCCCTCCCCACATGGGGAGGGGAGCTCCATTCGGCTAACGGCATGCACTTCAAAATCACTTGATTTTGAAGTGCCCTCATTTTAGTTAAAGCACTGCCACATTAGGTTGCCAGAGGATGATTTCCCCGGCATAAAGTGTTTTTTGAACATCTATCAACCGCTGATTGGATGAGCCACGGAACAGCAGGTCGGGGTCTTGCAGTTTCTTTATGAAAGGACCGTCAACGAGCACATCAAGCTGTTCCAGCAGTTCACGTTGCTCATCTTGTATAAGGCTTTCGTAGACAAAGCCCGTGTAGCACCAGATGTCTTTGTTGGTGTAGTTGTGGATGGCTCTTGCCAGTTCTGTGAATCCCTCCGCTTGGTACATCGGGTCGCCACCAGAGAAAGTGACGTTGGCAAAGGGGTCTGCCAAAATGATTTTCATCAGTTCCTTGGTGGTCATGTCCCTACCTCTATTGAAGTCCCAGGAATGTGGATTATGGCAGCCAAAGCACTGATGGTTGCAGCCTGCACAATAGATGGAAGTCCGGAATCCCGGACCATCCACCATTGTATCCTCTATGATGTCGAGCACTCGAATCATTCACTCAATCATCACCAAACAAGTCCTTCGGACCGTGGTCGATATGTGTCACGCGGTCGTTGAGTTCTGCCAGTTTACCGCTGTTCCATCTGTCTGTCGTACCGACAAGATAGCCTGTGATGCGCTGCAGTTTGTCGATGTTGGTAGAGCCACATTTCGGGCATTTCTCCAGATGGTCATCGGCATTCTCATATCCGCAGTCCATGCAGCGGTTGCGGTTGTGGTTGACGGAGCCATATCCCATGTCGTATTGGTCCATCATGTCGACCACGCTCATGATGACCTGTGGGTTGTGGGTCGCATCGCCATCAATCTCCACATAGAAGATATGACCACCGCGGGTGAGGTTGTGATATGGAGCCTCCACCTCAGCCTTGTGGCGGGCAGAGCACTTGTAATAGACCGGCACATGGTTGGAATTGGTGTAATAGTCGCGGTCGGTGACACCTGGAATCACACCAAACTCCTTGCGATCCCTTTTCGTAAACTTACCAGCCAGACCCTCTGCCGGAGTTGCAAGGACAGAGTAGTTGTGATGGTAACGCTCGGAAAACTCGTTTATCCTGTCGCGCATATAAGTGACGATTTTCAGACCCAGTTCCTGAGATTCCGCACTCTCACCATGATGCTTGCCTGTAAGAGCCACGAGGCACTCAGCCAAGCCAATGAAACCAATGCCGAGGGTACCTTGATTGATGACACTCTTGATGGTGTCGTTCGGACCCAGTTTTTCGGCCCCTATCCACAGGCTCTTCATGAGCAGTGGGAACTGTTTGGTATAAGCCGTCTGCTGGAACTGGAAACGCTCATCAAGTTGTTTGGCCGTCAGTTCGAGCACATGGTCAAGTTTGGCGAAGAACATACCTATGCGCTTCTGCTGGTCTTTCTCCTCCATGCACTCGATGGCGAGTTTTACAATGTTGATGGTAGAGAACGAAAGATTGCCACGCCCGATGGAGGTCTTCGGACCGAATCGGTTCTCAAATACTCGGGTGCGGCATCCCATTGTCGCCACCTCGTGCAGGTAACGCAGCGGGTCGTCCTCCTTCCACTCGTCAGTCTGGTTGAAAGAAGCATCGAGATTAAGGAAATTGGGGAAGAAACGACGTGCCGTCACCTTGCACGCCAGCATATAGAGGTCGAAGTTGCGGTCTTCCGGCAAGTAGTTGACCCCACGTTTTTTCTTCCAAATCTGAATGGGGAAGATAGCCGTCTCGCCACCGCCCACACCCTCGTAGGTGGAAAGCAGTATCTCACGCATGACGCAGCGCCCCTCGGCAGAGGTATCCGTACCATAGTTGATGGACGAGAACACCACCTGATTGCCTCCACGCGAGTGGATGGTGTTCATATTGTGGATAAAAGCCTCCATTGCCTGGTGAACCCGTCCCACGGTCTTATTGATCGCATGCTGCTGGGCACGCTCCTTCCCCGTCAGTCCATCGAGAGGTTTTTTGATATAGTCAATCAGCGGTTCGTCATAGAGGTCCTTGTAGTTCTCCCCATTGAGGTCCTCAAGGTTTTTCAGTTCCTCTATGTACGTCATGCGCACGTATGGAGCCAGATAGAAGTCGAAAGCAGGGATAGCCTGTCCACCATGCATCTCGTTCTGGGCGCACTCCATCGAGATACAGGCAAGGACGGAAGCCGTCTCGATGCGTTTGGCGGGACGTGAGGCGCCATGTCCCGCGATGAAACCGCAGGTGAGGATATGGTCAAGGGGATGCTGCACACAGGTGAGCGACTTTGTGGGGTAATAGTCCTTGTCGTGTATGTGGAGGTAGTTGTGCTCCACAGCCTCACGGCTCTCCTCAGAGAGCAGGTAGTCGTCGACGAATGGCTTAGTGGTTTCCGAGGCGAACTTCATCATCATACCTGCCGGTGTGTCGGCATTCATGTTGGCATTCTCACGTGTGACATCATTGTTCTTGATGTTCACGATATCGAGGAATACGTCACGTGTCTTTGCCTTTCGTGCGATGGAGCGTTGGTTGCGATAGGCGATGAATTTCTGTGCCACATCCTTTCGGCTCGACTTCATCAGTTCCATCTCGACGGCATCCTGTATTTGCTCCACCGTCATCTGGCTCTCCCCTCTCTGTGCGATATAATCTGTGATTTTGTATATCAGGCGCTCATCCTCACCCTTATCGGTGTGGAGCATGGCCTTTCGGATGGCGGCCATGATTTTCTGCTCATTGAAGCCCACAATGCGCCCGTCACGCTTTACAACAGTCAGAATCATTAATTATTAGGCATTTAGTTGTTCTTGATGGTAAAAAAACTCAGCAAATGCGCTGAATCGTATGCAAAGATAATGTTTTTTTCGGATAATCTCCAACATGATGTCAGCTTTTATTTTGAAAAAAAATGTTACCTTTGCAAGAAATAAAACCACCATATCCGACGAAATATAAGACTATCAAAAAGATATAAGGTATGAGAAGGCTTTTCATCATTTCTATCGTGCTATGTATATTAAATAGTGCATTCGCTCAGTTGGCACCCCCGTCCCCTCTTCAACCGGTTCCGACCCCCAACCAACTCAAGTGGCAGGATATGGAGATGTATGCCTTCATCCATTATTCGATGAACACCTACACCGACCAAGAATGGGGTTTCGGCAATGAAGACCTCAGTCTGTTCAACCCAAGCGACCTCGACTGCCGGCAGTGGGCACGCGTCTGCAAACAGGCAGGCATGCGAGGTATCATCTTCACAGCCAAGCACCACTGTGGTTTTTGTCTCTGGCCCTCAGCCTACACCGACTATTCCGTCAAGAACACACCTTGGAAGAACGGTCAAGGCGACGTGGTGCGGGAATTGGCTGACGCCTGCCGCGCAGAAGGGCTGAAATTCGCCGTCTATCTCTCCCCCTGGGACCGCAACCACTCCGAGTATGGTCGTCCTGCCTATGTGGAGTATTTCCGCAACCAGTTGCGCGAGTTGCTCACCAACTACGGCGACATCTTCGAGGTATGGTTCGACGGTGCCAATGGCGGTGACGGTTGGTATGGCGGAGCCAACGAGACGAGGAAGATAGACCGCACCACCTATTATCAATGGCCAGAGACCTACAAGATGATTCGCCAACTGCAACCCAACTGCCTCATCTGGAATGACGGCAGTGACCGTGGCGACCTGCGATGGGTAGGCACCGAGGCCGGCAATGTCGGTGAAACCAACTGGAGTCTGCTGAACAAGGACGGAGAGGTGAGCTGGGGCATGCTCCACTACGGACTGGAGACTGGCGATAGTTGGGTACCCGGTGAGACCAACACGAGCATACGTCCGGGATGGTTTTACCATGAAACAGAAAATGAGCACGTGAAGAGCCTCTCCAAGTTGATGGACACATATTATAAATCGGTGGGACGCAACTCAACGCTGTTGCTCAATTTCCCAATTGCCCCCAACGGCCGCATCCATCCCAACGACAGTCTGCGTGGCATTGCCTTTGCCAAGATGATCAAGGAAGTGTTCAAAACCGACCTTGCCAAGAAAGCCAAGGTGACTGCCACCAACGTCAGAGGCAACTCCAAACGCTACTCGGCCGCCAACGCCATTGATGGCAAAAGCGACACCTACTGGGCCACCGACGACGGTGTGACCTCCGCTTCTCTGACACTCGAATTCAAGAAGCCCACCACCTTCAACCGTTTTCTTGTCGAGGAGCACATCGCCCTTGGGCAGCGAGTGCGCAAATTCTCCCTCGAAGCCTTCATCGACGGACAGTGGCAGTCCATCAGCGACGAACTGGCTGAGCAGGGCGACGGTCTGACCACCATCGGCCATCGCCGCATCATCTGCTTCCCCACCCTCACAGCCACCCGTCTGCGACTGACCATCAACGACAGCAAAGCCTCGCCGCTCATCCAGAAGGTTGGAGTCTATCTGGCACCCCCGCTCACCAGCGACATTGCCGACTCCGGCGAGAAAAAGTCATCTAATCTTCACATATTCTTCAGCAGTCCCACGCAGATGATGATTGACTTCGACAAAGAGCAAACCTTCACAGCCTTCCGTTATTTGCCACCACAAGACACGAAGGACGGCATCATCACCCGTTACACCCTTTGGGCATCATCGGATTGGAGCAACTGGAAGAAACTGGCTTCGGGAGAGTTTTCCAATATTGTGAACAACCCCATATGGCAAACAATCAGTTTTTCTCCCATCAAAGCGAAGATATTCCGCTTTGAGGCCGACCGCCTATATCAAGGCAACCGCATGGGATATGGCGACATTGAAATCGTTGGAGAAGAGAGAGAAGCGCACGATTGGGAGAACCAAGCAATCCTCAGCATCAACAAACTGCCCTACCATGCCACGCTTCAACTGCCCTCGAAGGAGAAGGAATGCAAGGAAATCATCTCTCTCGACGGGCAATGGCGATTCCACTGGAGTCCCAATCCCGAGGAGCGTCCTGCTACATTCTATGAGGAAGGCTACGACGTGAGCCAATGGGGCACCATCACCGTGCCCGGTAATTGGCAGACACAAGGCTACGGCACCCCCATCTACATCAACATCAACTATCCCTTCGTGAAAGACCGTCCGAGAGTGACCACAGAACCGCCAAAGGACTGGACCGCCTACGCAAACCGCAACCCCGTGGGGTCGTATGTGACATATGTGGATGTCACAGAGGAGATGCTGCAGCAAAACCTCATTCTCCATTTCGGCGGAGTCCATTCAGCGATGTATGTATGGATAAACGGACAAAAGGTGGGCTATAGCCAGAACTCCATGTCGCCCGCCGAGTTTGATGTGACGAAATACATGCGCAAAGGGCGCAACAAACTCGCCGTGGAAGTTTATCGCTGGTGTGACGGAAGTTACCTGGAAGACCAAGACATGTGGCGGCTCTCAGGCATTTTCCGTCCCGTTCAACTCTGGGTCAGGCCATTGACACACATCAGCGACTACCAAGTTACTGCCGAACCCAATGAGGATTACAGCAAGGCAACAGTCCGCGCCCGGGTCAGCCTCAGCAATACAGGGAGAAAAACCGCCAAGGGCATGAAGGTAGTTCTGAAGATTGATGGCAAAGCAATCCTCTCCGAGGTTCCACCCTTTGGCAGCGAAGGCGGAGAAGCCATTCTCCAATACACCATGGACAAACCACTTCTTTGGTCAGCAGAGACGCCCCACCTATATCCATTCTCCCTGGAATTACAAGACAAGAAAGGGGAAGTCGTCGAACATTTCGACTATCATTTAGGTGTGAAAAAGGTAGAAGTTGTAGGTGAGGTGTTCAAAATCAATGGAAAGAATGTGAAGTTGCGCGGTGTGAACCGTCACGACCACCACCCACGCACAGGCCGCTTTGTGGATGACAAGACCTACGAACAAGACATACGCCTGATGAAACAAGCCAATATCAATTTCCTGCGCACCTCACATTATCCCGACCGAGAGTATCTCTATGAACTTTGCGACCGCTGGGGCATATATGTCATGGACGAGGCCAACCACGAGACGCATGGATATGGCTATGCCAACCATGAGATGGGTGAGGACCGTGCGTGGGAGAAAACCCATGTCGACAGGGTGGAATCGTTGGTGAAACGCGACTTCAACCATCCCAGTGTCATCTTATGGAGCCTTGGCAATGAAGGAGGCGTGGGTCCCAACATAGAGGCCATGTACAAGAAGGTGCTTGAACTTGACGCCACCCGTCCTCCGTTCTATGACAGCGACCGTCGCTACAGTTGCATCTGGGATGACAGTTATCTCTATCCCGACCAACTGCGCAAGAATGCGCAGGAAGTCAGCGACAAGCCTTTCATGATGCGGGAGTATGCCCATGCCATGGGAAACTCAGTGGGCAATCTCCAAGAATACTGGGATGTCATCTATGCCGACTCGTCTATCTGCGGAGCCGCCATCTGGGACTGGGTTGACCAAGGACTGGAAAAGGACGGCCACTGGGTCTACGGCGGAGACTTTGGCGACAAGCCCAACGACATCAACTTCTGCATCAACGGTCTTGTGGCGCCCGACCGAACACCGCACCCGCATTACTATGAGGTGCAATATGTCTATCAGCCACTGTCGTTTGTCAGGGAGGGGAACTACATCCGCATTATCAACCGCAACTGGTTTACCGACATAGAAGAATACGATTACACATACGAGGTAATCCATAACGGCAAACCCGTCAAAGAAGGACGACTGAAGCCTGAAAACGGGAAGTTGGCCATCTCATACCCCGATTTCCCATACGAGGATGCCGACCTGATGCTCAATGTCTATGCACGCCTGCGGTACGATACCGAGTGGGCCGAGGCCGGTTTTGTCGTAGCACGTGAACAGTTTGTCTTGAACACAGCCAAATCCTGGGTATTAAGAAGCGGTCAACCCGCCTCTGCAAAGGAGACGGCAGAGGGTTTCATCATCAGCACGGACAACGGTTCTGTCACCATCGACAAAAGAGGAGCGCTCACCAGTTGGGTTGTCGATGGAGAAGAAATCCTCAAAACCCCGTTAGAACCCTATTTCTGGAAGCCAGAGAACGACAACCAGCATGCCGCCCACTTCGCTGAACGTCTCGCCGTATGGAAAGAAGCCGCCGCCAACCGGACGGTAAAATCTATCAAGTTGGAAAAAGACGTGCATATGACCAATGTGAAAGTGGAAATGTCGCTGCCTGTCGGCGCCGACCTGACCCTCACCTACTCCATCAACAACCATGGTTGGATATTTGTCGATGCAGACTACCGTCCCACTGCAAGCGACATCCCCCTGATGCCCAAGTTTGGCATGAGGATGCGCCTGCCAGCCAATTATTTCCAGATACACTATTATGGGCGTGGCCCATGGGAGAACTACCCCGACCGCAAAGGTTCCGCTTTCTTAGGAGAATACAGCATGCCGCTTGCTGATTACGAGACAGAATACATCCACCCCCAAGACAATGGAAACCGTTGCGACATACGATGGCTTGAGTTGTCCTCCGCGTCCAAGCACATCCGTGTCGTAGGACTTCAGCCGCTCTGCATACGCGCCTGGGACTACGGAGAAGAAGACCTCAACGTGGGGCATGCTAACGAACTGACCCGAGGGCGCTTTGTCAATCTCAACATCGACCTCAACGTCCATGGTGTGGGAGGAGCAGACACCTGGGGTCGCCGCACCCTGCCCCAATACACCATCGACGGTACAAAGCCCCACCACTATGGATTTGTGCTTCACGCAGATTGACAACACTGAGAGACAGAGAGACAGAGATAAATTTTAAAATGTAATACAACACAGAGATACAGAGCCACAGAGTTTTTTTGTATCTTTCAACACAAAGTTTCAGAGGTTTTTTGTATCTTTAAACACAGAGATACAGAGACACAGAGGCATTTTGGGCAATATCATAGAAATTGTCTTATGATACTACAAAATGAGGGTGTGTCAAAAAGAAAATCTTGTGCGCCAGCAGCTCCCCTCTCTTTCAAGGGAGGAACGGGGGTATGGCATGTAACTAATTGAGATTCATAAGAATAACTCCCCACCCCTTACCCCTCCCCAACTGGGGAGGGGAGCTCCATTCGGCTCACGGCATGCTCTTCAAAATCAATATAC
>JAGCXX010000286.1 GCA_017961115.1 Prevotella sp.
ATGAAACCCAACTCTGCCAATGAGGTCATGTTCCAGTTGAATGGCGTGAAACTTTTGGGTGTGTATGCACTGCCTGGTCCCGAATAGATGTATTCAATCACGGGATAACGGAGGGATGGGTCGAAGTTGGTGGGACGTTGGATGATGCCCCACATGTCGGTTTTGCCATCACGACCCTTGGCGACAAACACCTCAGGAGCCTTCCATCCATTGGATGTCAGCCGAGAGATGTCGGCCACCTCAATGGTGTCGAGCAATGTTCCGTCACGAGCATCACGCAGCACGGTAATAGGTGCTTGGTTCACCATCGACCAGGTGTCTGCCAAATAACGATAGTCTTTGGAGAACCTTACCTCGTGCTGTCCCTCAACGGGTGTGAGACAACGTAATTCACGTCCATCGATGCCAATACGGTAGTAGCGTACCAAATAGGGGTCCTCGTCTTTTTTCATACCACTGGCGGAGAAGTAGATGAGGTTGTTTTGTTCATCCACGTGAACCACCTGGCGTACGCACCACTCACCTTTTGTTATTTGTCGGACAACGCTTCCCTTGTCCATGTCATACAGGTAGAGATGGTTCCAATTGTCGCGCTCGCTCATCCAGATGATTTGCCGCTTCTCTGTGAGGTCGTGACGGAAGTGGCGGGTATAGTTGACAAAAGTGGGGGCAGTCTCTTCGATAATGGTGCGCATATCTCCAGTCTGTGCGCTCATGGCGAGCACGCGGTAGGTTTGGTGACCACGCTCGTTGTATTCCATCGTCACCTCACGGCTGTCCTTGCTCCAGGCAAAGGAACCTAATTCATATTGTCGTGGACATAGGGTGGTGCTGGCTTCCATGCGACGGCCGGTCTGCGTGTCGAAAATCACGGGAATCCGTTGCGGAAGGGCATCACCAGGTTTGGCATATTCTTGTTGATGGAGGATGGGTTGCAGTTGGTCGGATGGCGAGGTCTCCACATAATAGACATACCGTTTCTCCACTGGTGTGCGCTTGCACACAAAAATGTATCGGCTGTCGGGAGACCATAGCAATTGGTTGGAGTAATAGCAACCTATGGTGCCGTCCTGACTCAGCACGCGCTTTACGCTGTAAGGAAGGCCGGCAGCATGCATCACCACATTGTGCCCTTCTATCCACGCCTCACTCTTGCCGTCGGGTGACAGCACGGGACGTGCTTCTTTCTCTTCGTCTACTTCCATCCAGTGGCGTTCATGATGGCGCCCAAAACGCGGACGATGAAAGGGTCGCTGTGGCGCCGCCACTTGGCGCCGTGTCTTTGTCTCTGCGTCGTACTCATAGTGAATGCGCCCGCTGTCGCTGTCAATGTAATAGGTGAGGATATGGGTGGAGTCTTTCCATTCTGTACGGTGTGCCCAATGCCTAACGTTTTGTTCACCGAACTTGCTTTCAAGTGAGTAGGCACGCTTATAGTCTTCCGTAGTGCCTTGGGCATTGGAAGACAACCCGGTGAAAAGGAACGTAAGCAGGATGAGAAGATGGTGTTTCATAAATAAAAGGGTATGTGTTTGTATTTAATCGATGGTCATCTTGTTGGTGGAATATATGCGCAGCATGCCGTCAACAAATGCCCTTCTCTCGTATTCGCAGAAAGGCCCCGACCGTGCAATGTCGCCACATTCATGGTAGGCGCGGGCACGGCAGGCTCCTCCACAGACATATTTCAGAAAGCATTGGGAGCACTCTTTGATGTTGTCAACAGTAAGTCGGCGGCATCGTTCCACTACAGGTGAGTGGTGATAAAGGTCACTGATGCTGCTTTCGTGGATGTTGCCAATGATAAATTCGGGATAATGCAGCAATTGGCAGGGATAGACATCGCCCGTAGGCGAGAAACTTAGTTCGCTGTCGCCCATGGCACATTTACAGTTGCGGCATTGCTGCGAACCATCAAGTGCCGACTCGCAATAGGATAGGGGATTGACCCCTTCTGCACTGCGCAGCGCTTCGTAATACTCTGCGCCGGTGATGGAGAGATCGGCATCTCCCTTCCTGGCGTTTCCTGCCGGAAAAAGAGGCGCGAAACTCAGCATTGACCCATATTTCTGGGCCATGGCAGCGACATCATGGATGTTGAGGCGGTTGACGGTCATCGACAGACGAGTGTCCATCCCATGTTGGCATAGCAGTCGGATGGCATTTTCTGTTCGTTGGTATGTATGGGGACCTCTGAAGGATTCATGCAGCTCTTGGGTGCTGCCGTCCATGCTGACTGTCACCATGTCGAAAGTGTCGCAGAGTGCATCAACATTTTTCTCATCGATGAGCGTGGCATTGGTCAGCAGGTCAACGTAATGTCCTTTGTCTTTGATATATCGGGCAATGCTGAGGCAGTCGACATTGAGAAGAGGCTCCCCACCTGTCAAAGTGAATCTCACTTGATTCGATAACTCACACAACTCATCGATGACTCTTTGGTAATCATGGAGAGTCATTGTGGGATGGGTGCTTTCCACGCGGTCGGTGGCATAGCAGTAACGGCAGTTGAGGTTGCATCGCGAGGATATGGAGAACTGGACGATGCTCAGATTGCCCTCATTTCTTTTGATAGGTACCTCATTGGGGAGGGGTATGTCGAAAAGTCTGGATTCCAAAGCATAATGCAGAAAGCGATTCACTGTCTCACCAGCCTCATCCCCGTATTCCTCCTGGAACAAATGGGTGATTTCCTCGAGGGTCATCCTGCCGTCGCACAACTTGAGCAGGGCAGAACCATTGTTGTCAGTGACTACCCATGAAGGCACATCGGGATTGAAGAAGATGGTTTTTTCTCCTTCAGTGATTATCTGGATATTCTGTGGTAGTCGCAATTCCATTATCGCTGGTCAATTGCCTGCACAATTATATGATGAACCGCATTTGCCACCGCCACCGGCACATTCATATGATGAACCGCACAAGCCCTTTCCATTGGCTCCCTGGCCACTGCAGTTGTATGCCGAACCGCATTTACCGCCTCCGCCAGCACATTCATACGAGGAACCGCATTTTCCCTTGCCTTCAGAACCTTGTCCAGCACAGTCGTATGCCGAACCACACTTGCCGCCTCCGCCGCTACAACTGTATGAGGAACCACATTTTCCCTTGCCCTCGGAACCCTGTCCGGCGCAGTCGTATGCCGAACCACATTTGCCGCCTCCTCCTGTGCAACTATATGAGGAACCGCATTTTCCCTTGCCCTCGGACCCTTGTCCGGCACAATCGTATGCTGAACCGCATTTACCGCCTCCGCCAGTGCAATTGTATGCTGAACCACATTTGCCTTGACCTTTGGTGCCCTGTCCGGTACAATTGTATGCAGAACCGCAGGAGCCACTACCACCGGAACAGTTGTATGATGAACTGCATTTCTCACTGGCAGATGCAATTTGGGATGCCAGAGCGGTCTTGGAACCGAAAAACAAACCTGCTGTCAATGTAAATCCTGAAGCGATGAGTTTCTTGAGGAAATCTCTCCTGGATTCATCGTGTAATTCCTGTCTTTCCATACTCTGTAGGTTAAAGATGTAGCAAAGATAAGCAAATATTTAGTATTATCGATAATAAAGATACTTTTTTTAAGTATTATGAAACAAAAGAATGTTGCTGTATATCGCCTTTTTCGTAATTTTGCATCCGTAATCAAACAAACACTCAAACAATGAA
The DNA here is from genome assembly GCA_017961115.1 of Prevotella sp. Classification (GTDB taxonomy): domain Bacteria; phylum Bacteroidota; class Bacteroidia; order Bacteroidales; family Bacteroidaceae; genus Prevotella. The sequence goes on from JAGCXX010000286.1 coordinate 3,670, forward strand.
AACAAATCTTTCCAAAAATTGGTTGAAAACCTTGTGCTCAATGATGTTTTTCCTGGCGATGTCGGTCAACATGTCGGCTCAGGAGGCAGCCTCGTTGAGAATCAATGCCCAGACGTTGTATCAACGCATCACAGGATTCGGAGGTTTTGTATGCAGCCCCCAATTTGGGTATGGGCACATGAGTGATGCCGATATCAAAAAAGTATGGGGGGAACAAAGCACCGTCGGATGCAACATTATGAGACTATATATTCCCATCGGCCGCAATTCTTGGTCGCAGTCCCTCCATACGGCAAAGCTTGCCAAGCAAATGGGACTTGTTGTCTTTGCATCGCCATGGGGACAGCCAGCGGAATGGAAAACCAATGGCACCAGCAATGCAAAAAACAGCGACGGCACCACAGGTAAGCTCAAACGGGAGAACTGGGCCGACTATGCGAAATACTTGGATGACTATGTCACATATCTGAGGCAGAATGGTGTAGAACTGGATGCCATCTCCATACAGAATGAACCAGATTGGCCTGCAACCTATGCAGGATGCTTATGGTCGGCTTCAGAAATTGCTGAGTTTGTCAGACTCTATGGCAGGCAGATTAATTGCAAGATTATGGCACCTGAAACGCTTGCCGTCAGCGACAGCTATGCCAATGAACTGGCCAAGAGTACCGTCTTGCCATGTTTCGACATCTATGGCGGACACCAATATGGGGGAATCCAGTCTGCCTATAAGAAATTGGGAAAGCAAGGCAAACAGATATGGATGACCGAGTATCTTATCAACTGGAATGAAAATCAATCTTCCAACCGCAATTTCAGTTGGGATAAGGACGTCTTCGATTTCGCGCGCAGCATCAATGTCTGTATGCTTAATGACTTCAATGCATGGATTCATTATGCTGCCAAACGATACTATGGCATGCTTGGCGACGGAACCAATGGCACACAGCAGAGCGTGGTTACCAAACGAGGATATGTGATGGCGCATTTCGCGAAATATGCCACGGGACTCTCAAGGGTCGACGCACTGTGGAAGGATGATGCCGCACAACCCCTTGAGGGGTCTGCATATCTGTCTGACAGTGGAGACACCCTCGTGGCTGTGGTGTTCAACACGTCCTCCTCTGCCCGTCAACTGGTTGTTGATTTGCCTTTCTATACACAGAAGGGAGAACAAGTATCCACCACCCGAACACGGAATATGGCAAAGACAGAACTGGCATACGATGAAGACATTTGCCGTCCGCAGGTGGAGGTTGAGGCTTCAAGTGTGACTACGCTCCGTTTTGTAAAATCACGAGACAGGAAAATGTCACAGATGAAAGGTACGACAACGAGGTTTGACCGCATCGATGATATGGCGCGCACCAAAACGGCCTTTGGCACTTCCTACCGTATGTCGGGCAAGACAATCAAGTTTGACCATTCCAACTCGCTCATCAGCACCAATACCAATATCAGCAATGGATATGTGCAACTTGATGACCGTTACAACCAACTGGTGATGCAAATCAAAACCGTAACCTCTACCCTGAACTACAGTTCGGCCAAGACAACATTATATTATATCAATAATGCAGGAGCCGTGGCTTCACACGACTATGGGGATTTGGACTTGAGCAGTCAGCAGAATTTCAATTTGGTGTTCGACCTGTCGCCCAACACGTTGAAAGATGGATGCCGGGGATTGGTGAGCATGAGCAACAACAACTGGTCGTCGACCCTCACCATCACTTTCGGGGATGTATACCTGTCCAATGGAAGGCAGTTCGCAGCATCTGTCAGCGGTGATTTCGTGGCAGACGACAGCAATATCCTCGATTATACCTCGGATGAGGCATGCACCAGCCTTGATATGACGGCGGTGAACGACCTGGTGGGGGCAGAAATGCCTCATATGGCGAACGGGAATGCTGTTGTCTACATGCCTGATGGATATGACGGCAATTTAAGCAATGCCATCGTGGAAGATATCTGTCCCACACTTTCGTTGGATGAACAGGCGGGGACATTCCGCCCAATACGTCCGTTCACAGCGCAGCAGGCTTCCTGCTCTTGCCTGATAGAGGGAATGCGTATGCTGATGCTGCCTTTCAAAGCGGCTATCCCACAGGATGTGAAGGCTTATCGCCTTACAGAAGACCTCGGAGCGGCAGAACCTTGCTTCAGATTGTCTTTGTTGGAAGACACCATTCCCGCTTGTACACCAGTGCTTGTGGAGGGGAATGGAGTAGTCTCTTTCCTGGGCGATGGCGAGGTGGCGGCATACACCAGTCCTATTAATGCTGTATTGAGAGGAACCTTCTCGGCGGTGCCACTCTACAAGGGTGACTATGTGCTCACACAGGAAGATGGAAAGTGGGGATTTGCCCCCCTCAGTGGTGATGGCATCCTCCGTCCCTTCGGCGTATATGCCAATGTCTCATCAAAATTGGCATTTATACCGGTGATAGATGATGCTGCAGGCATCAGGGCGTATTCCGCAGAGTCAACGCTACATGAGGCATATTATGACTTGCAAGGACGTAGGCTTCAGACCAAACCCGTTCAGCCAGGGGTGTATATCTACCGCAATGCACATGGAAAGACTCAAAAAATAAGAATTGAACGGTAAGTGACAACAAGATGTTTCCATTCTGCACAAATTTTTAGCTAAAACAAGAAAAAATGGAGAAAAAATTTGCAGATTGAAAAAATAGACTTACCTTTGTCGACAAATTAACAAACAAACATCAAAATGAGTTGCAATCTGTTTTTCGCATGGTGGTGGTACTGCTCAAGACAATGACGTCGTGAGTCAGCATCGCCGTGTGGACAACAAACACAATAAAAAGGCCTGCCGTTCTTACGACAGGTCTTTTTCCTTTTTTCGGATATGAATCAGTGAAAAGTTCAATAATATGGACATGAGAGAGATTCTTCATCGCATGCTCAATCATGAGTCACTCACAAGAGAGGAGACGCACGACATCCTCATCGGCATCACCAAGTCGGAATTCCCCATGGAGCAAATCACAGCCTTGCTCACAGGACTTCAGATGAGAGGCGTCACCGTGGATGAGTTGTTGGGACTGCGCGACGGCATTTTGGAAACAGGAGTTCCCGTGAGCCTCAACTGCGACCGCTACATTGACATTGTGGGAACAGGTGGCGACCAAAAGAACACGTTCAACATCTCTACTTGCTCTTGTTTCGTGGTGGCCGGAGCAGGCTACAAGGTGGCCAAACATGGCAACTACGCTGCTACATCGGTAAGTGGTGCCTCAAACATCATTGAGGCTCACGGAGTGAGTTTCACCGACGACATCGACCGGCTCAACCGTTCCATCAATGAGTCGGGAGTGGTCTATCTTCATGCGCAGCTCTTCGCCAAAGCCATGAAGTTTGTTGGACCCATCCGCCGAGCATTGGCTTTCCCCACTTGTTTCAACCTGCTCGGACCTATTGTCAACCCATCCCAACCGAAATGCCAGTTGCTTGGCGTGGCCAATCTCGACCAAATGAGGCTCTACAATCATGTCTATCAAAAACTCGGCATCGATTATGGCATCGTCAACAGTATCGACGGCTATGATGAAATCTCGCTGACGGGTGATTTCAAAGTCACTACCAACCGATATGAGCGTATTTTCAAACCCTCCGACCTTGGTTTCCACCAAGCTGATCCTGCATTGCTCATGGGTGGCCGTTCGGCAGGGGATGCAAAGAAGATTTTCGACAGCATACTCCATGATGAGGCCTTGCCATCACAGAAAGAGGTGGTAATAGCCAATGCCGCTTTTGCCATTCAGGTGCTCGATGGGAATAAGGACATCGAGGAATGTGTTGCAATCGCACGCGAGTCGATAGAGAGCGGAAACGCTCTGAAGGCACTCAAGAAATTCATTGAGGTCAATGCTGCCTGACGGTTGGCGTCAGACCTATGTTATGTTGAATAAGAACAACTAACCGACCATGGCAAAGGATATCTTACAAGAAATTGTTGCATACAAGCGAATAGAGGTGGCTGAGATGAAAAAGACGCTTCCCATGTGTGACCTGGAACAGCAAGTCTCACAGATTATCTCAGCGGAAAGCGTTGCACCCCCCTCAATGCGCCAGGCACTCTTGGATTCAGAATCAGGCATCATCGCCGAGTTCAAGAGACGCTCACCATCAAAAGGATGGATTAACCAATCGGCAGAGGCTGCCGTGGTGCCAATTAGTTATGAAAAAGCAGGTGCCTCCGCAGTGAGCATCCTCACCGACAAGCGCTATTTTGGCGGAGAAGACGCCTTTGTGGCAGAAGCACGCCAATTAGGCCTGAAACTGCCTGTGCTCTACAAAAATTTTGTCATCGACGAGTACCAACTGCTGCTGGCAAGACGATGCGGCGCTTCAGCCGTGTTGCTTATAGCAGCCGAACTCACCAAGACGGAATGTGGGGATTTGCTTAGGAAAGCCCACGGCTTGGGACTGGAGGTGCTGCTGGAGATGCACGACGAGCACGAGACAGAATATGCTGCTCTCGGGCCCGATATGTGCGGCATCAACAACCGCCATTTGGGAACTTTCGTCACCGATGTCAACACATCGTTCCAACTCAGCCAGCTCCTTCCCGACAATACCTGCAAGGTAAGTGAGAGTGGCATATCAAACCCCGAAACCGTCTGCCAGTTGCGGGAGATGGGATTCCGTGGCTTTCTCATTGGCGAGCATTTCATGAGAACCACCAATCCAGGCCATGCCCTGGCAGATTTCATCCGCAATATGCAATCATCCCAAATCTCCCATTCCATTCATTCATCCCATAATCCCCATCAATAAAACAACTCCCATGAATAAGATCAACCAACTTTTCGCCAACAGCACCGACCGAAAACTGTTGTCTATCTATTTCTGCGCAGGATGCCCCACATTGGAAGGCACGGCCGATGTCATCCTCACCCTTCAGGACCGTGGCATTGACATGATAGAGGTGGGCATACCCTTCAGCGACCCATTGGCCGACGGACCTGTCATACAAAGCGCAGGCACCGTAGCATTGCGTAATGGCATGTCATTGAAACTGCTGTTCAGTCAGTTGGAGGCGATAAAGGACAAGGTGCGCATCCCACTCGTGATGATGGGCTACCTCAATGTAGTGATGCACTTCGGCATCGAGAACTTCTGCAAGAGATGCGTCGAGGCAGGAGTTTCAGGAACCATCATTCCCGACTTGCCATTCAAGGACTATCTGGAGGTGGTGAAACCCATTGCCGACCGCTACGACCTGCGTGTGATCATGATGATTACTCCTGAGACCTCAGAGGAGCGCATAAGGATGATTGACAATCATACGGATGGATTCATCTATATGGTCAGTTCGGCAAGCATCACAGGAGCGCAGAAGAGTTTTGATGAAGCCAAACTGGATTATTTCAAACGTATCGATGAGATGCATCTACGCAATCCTCGCATGATAGGCTTCGGCATATCCAACCAACAGACACTCCGCAGTGCGCAAGACCATGCGGCAGGTGCAATCATTGGCAGCAAATTCGTTTCGCTTCTCAATGAGACCGGCAGTCCCGAATCAGCCATCGACCAACTCCAAGAGGCTCTGAGCAAATGATTGTCAGGCACCCCATAACCATCAAGACTTCAGTATCTTGCAAGACTTCAATATCTTCCAAAAATTCAGTATCTTCTAAGACTCCAATATCTCACAAAACTCCAATATCTCCCATACAATGAAATACAACGTAGACAACAATGGCTTCTATGGCCATTTCGGTGGCGCTTATGTGCCTGAAATACTCTATAAGTGTGTGCACGACCTGCAGAACAGTTATATCCCCATCATTGAGAGCGAGGAATTCAAGCAAGAATACCACGCCTTGCTCCGTGACTATGTGGGTCGTCCGTCGCCGCTCTATTATGCATCACGGATGAGCAAGCGATATGGATGCCAACTCTACCTGAAGAGGGAAGACCTCAATCATACAGGTGCACACAAAATCAACAACACCATCGGACAGATATTGCTCGCCCGCAAGATGGGCAAGCGGCGTATCATAGCCGAGACAGGAGCAGGGCAGCATGGTGTAGCCACTGCCACGGTGTGCGCCCTCATGGACATGCAGTGCGAGATATTCATGGGCAAAACCGATGTGGAGCGACAGCACACCAATGTGGAGCGTATGCGAATGCTCGGAGCCGTTGTCCATCCCGTCACCACAGGCAACATGACGCTGAGCGATGCATGCTCCGAGGCCATCCGCGACTGGTGCTGCCATCCCCAGGACACGTTCTATATTGTTGGTTCCACCATGGGTCCCCATCCTTATCCGGATATCGTGGCCAGGATGCAGAGCGTCATCTCCGAGGAAATCAAATGGCAACTGAAGGAAAAGACCGGACGGGATTATCCCGACTGCCTCGTGGCCTGTATCGGCGGCGGCAGCAATGCTGCAGGCACCATCTACCATTATGCCGACGACGACCGGGTGCGCATCATCCTGGCAGAGGCAGCAGGACATGGCATCGACACCGACTATACCGCAGCCACAATACATTGCGGCACAGAGGGTATCCTTCATGGAGCACGCACGTTAGTGATGCAGACCGATGACGGACAAATCAAAGAAGCGTTCACCATCTCAGCTGGACTTGACTACCCCGGCATCGGCCCCATGCACGCACACATGGCAGAGGCAGGGCGCACCAAAGTGCTCGCCATCACCGACGATGAAGCCATCTATGCCGGTTATGAACTCACCCGAATGGAGGGTATCATCCCAGCGATAGAGAGCGCGCATGCCATCGCAGCCCTGCAGCATATCTCCTTCCGTCCCGACGACGTCGTGGTGCTCACCGTCAGCGGGCGTGGCGACAAAGATGTGGAAACCTATCTCAACAACAAACAAAAAGCACGTGAATATGGAAACTTCTGAAAGAACAAGTCAGTTTGTCTACACGACAGTGTCGCACACCATCTTAGGTGATATGTATACACCCGTTGGAGTCTTTATGAGGCTTCGCGACCTACATCCGCAAAGTGCCCTTATGGAATGCTCCGATTATCACGACAAAAACAACAGTCGTTCGTTCGTCTGCATCCATCCTATTGCAAGCGTGGCGATAGCCCACGGCGAGGCGATATGCACCTATCCCGATGGGACACGGTCGGTGACCGCCATCGACGACCAGCATTCCTGTGACCAGGTGATGCGCTCGTTCATGTCACATTTCAAGGTGGGAGGGAAGCACAGTGAACTGATGGGACTCTATGGCTATACGTCATTCAACGCGGTGAGGTATTTTGAGCACATCGCAGTCAAGGATGAGGTCAAGGACCGAAATGATGCCCCCGACATTTACTACATCCTCTTCCGTGATGTCCTTGTCTTCGACCATTTCAACAACCTCCTGACTTTCGTCACGTTGGCAGAGAAAGACGAGAGTACTGCAGAGGAAAGACAGGAAACTGCAGATGAAAGGCTGAGTACGGCAGAGGAAAGGCTGAAAACGCTTGAGCGACAAATCAATGTGGACAAGGTACATCCTTATGATTTCCGTGCTGTGGGAGAGGTCATCTCACCCCTTACCGACGAAGAGCACAAAGCAAATATCCGCAGGGGCATTGCCCATTGCAAACGAGGCGACGTGTTTCAGATAGTATTGTCGCGGCGCTTCATCCAACAATATGAGGGCGATGACTTCAAACTCTACAGGGCACTCCGTAGCATCAATCCGTCACCTTACCTGTTCTATTTCGATTTTGGCGGATTCCGGATTTTTGGTTCCAGTCCAGAGACGCATTGCCGCATCGAGGGCAGGAGG
>JAGCXX010000287.1 GCA_017961115.1 Prevotella sp.
ATAGCATTCTTGATCTGTACGATGGCACGGGCCACGACATCGAAGTCAGGGTTGGTAGAGGCACCGTTGGCATAGCGCTTGTTGCCGAAAACATTGGCGGTACCCCAGAGCAGCTTGATGTTAGGGAACTGTTTCATCTTCTCGAGAGCGTAGTCGGTGATGGCCTTCATGCGCTCCTCATACTCTGCGATGGTGGCACCCTCCTCAACGAGGTCCACATCGTGGAAGCAGAAGTACTCGATGCCGAGTTTGTCCATAATCTCGAAGCCGGCGTCCATCTTGTCCTTGGCACGCTGCACAGCGTCTGCTGCCTTGTCCCACTCATAGCTGCGGGTCTGACCGCCAAACTGGTCGGCAGATGCGCCGCCGAGAGTGTGCCACCATGCCATGGCAAACTTCAGCCAATCTTTCATTTTCTTTCCCATCACAACCTTCTCGGGGTCATAATAGTGGAATGCCATTACGTTCTTGCTCTCTTTTCCTTCGAAAGGAATCTTACCGGTAAACGGAAAATACTCTTTTGCCATATTGATTATAATTGATAAAAAGTTGTAAAAAAATATGTTCTCTTTGTTTTAGGTTCTTGCTACGCGCTTCAGGCTGTCTTTCCAGTTGGCATAAGCGCTGAGATACTCGCTGCGGCGGCTCTCATCCGGCTCGATGACGGCGAGGCGCTTGAGCGAGGCAAAGGCCTCCACGTTGTCCTTGTACAGTCCGCAACCCATACCTGCACCCTTGGCAGCACCTACACTGCCGTCGGTCTCGAGGAGTTCGATGGTGGCACCGCTCACACCGGCGAGGGTGTCGCGGAACAGCGGGCTGAGGAACATATTGGCCTTTCCTGCGTGAATCTTTTGGATGTCCATGCCCATCTGCTGCATGATTTCCATACCATAGCAGAAACTGAAGACAATGCCTTCCTGGGCGGCACGCATAAGGTGTGCCTTGCCATGCTTGTTGAAGTTGACACCGTGGACAGAGCATCCCACCTCTTGGTTCTCAAGCACACGCTCTGCACCATTGCCGAACGGGATGATGGTGACGCCATCGCTGCCGATGGGCACATCAGCCATAAAGTCGTTCATCTCGGCATAGGAGATACCCTCAGGTGCGATGGTGCGGCGCACCCATGCATTGAGGATGCCGGTGCCGTTGATGCAGAGGAGGACGCCGAGACGGTCGAGTTGCTCGGTATAGTTGACATGCGCGAAGGTGTTCACGCGGCTCTTCTTGTCGTAGTTGATTTCTCCGAGCACGCCATAGACGACACCCGATGTTCCTGCGGTGGAGGCAATCTCACCGGGATTGAACACATTGAGCGAAAGCGCATTGTTGGGTTGGTCGCCAGCGCGGTAAGAGATTGGTGTTCCTTCCTTAAGACCCAGTTCGGCGGCAGCGGCGGCACTTACCTCACTCTGCACGCTGAAGGTGGGCACGATATCGGGTACAAGCGACTGGTTGAAACCGAAATAGCTCATGAGGAAATCGGCGACGCGTTTCTCACGGAAGTCCCAGAACATACCCTCACTGAGTCCGCTGATAGTGGTGTTCACCGTACCGCTGAGCCTCATGGCGAGGTAGTCGCCCGGAAGCATGAACTTATATACTTTGTCGAAAAGCTCCGGCTCGTTCTCCTTCACCCATGCGAGTTTGGCTGCGGTGAAGTTGCCTGGGGAGTTGAGCAGATGGCCGAGGCATTTGTCTGCCCCAATCTCATTGAAAGCCTTCTCACCGTAGGGAACGGCACGTGAGTCGCACCAGATGATGGATGGTCTGAGCACCTGCAGGTCTTTGTCCACGCAAACCAAGCCGTGCATCTGGTAGGAGATGCCGATGGCCATAATGTCCTCTCCGGTGGCACCGGTCTCTGACATGATTTTCTGCAAACTCATCTTGGCATATGTCCACCATGATTCTGGGTCTTGTTCAGCCCAACCTACTTTCACGGCCTTGATGGGTGCCTCTGACTCTGGGAAAAATGCCGATGCAGCACAAGCACCTGTCTCTGCATCCACAAGCGATGCCTTGACAGAACTGCTGCCGACATCGAAACCTAAAAGATATCTTCCTGACATAAAAAAATAATGTGATTTATCATCGGGTCTGCGGCTGTGGTTTTCCATGTTGCGTTTTACCCGTATATCATGGGCAAAGATACTACTTTTTTTCTGTACTTGGGTTTAAAAAATTATAAAAAGTATATAATGAAATAAAAAATGAAAATTGTGTAACAAAAAATGCCGTCCCTTTGGAGACGGCATTTTTAATATTGTTCGTGCTTCGTAATTAAGCGAGCTTGATGAGACCAGCCTCGTCGGCGATCTTTCCCTCTTTGAAGAGCCAGCCCATGCCGAGCAGCACTTCATTCTCAGTAATTTTAGCGGCCTTGGCGATTTCTTTTACGCTCAGAGCCTTGCCAGCTGCTGAAAGAGCCTGGTAAACGTCACCAGCCTTGAAGCCGACAGTCTCGGCGTTGATCACCACTTCTACTTTCTTGACGCTCTTCTTGGGAGCGGCCTTCTTCTCTGTTGCAGCCTTTGTTGTCTTCTTCTCTGCTGCAGCCTTTGTTGTTGCTTTCTTTTCTGCCATGATTTTGTAAAACGAATAATTAGTAGGTGAACTTATTATGTATCAACCTTTTAATTTCGCTGCAAAATTAGTACTTTTATTCTAATCCATCTAATTTTTTTGCTTCAAAAAGACTCGTTTTTGCTGCTGATTGTCAGTTTTGTTCATTTTCTTGATGTAAATCAACCTTAATCTGCAGTTCATCAAGCTGTTTGGGGTCCAATTCGGATGGTGCATCGAGCATCACGTCACGCCCGCTGTTGTTCTTGGGGAAGGCGATACAGTCGCGGATGCTGTCGAGACCGGCGAAAATCGACACGAAGCGGTCGAGGCCGAAAGCAAGTCCAGCATGGGGTGGTGCACCATATTTGAAAGCGTTGATGAGGAAGCCAAACTGTGCCATGGCGCGCTCGGGTGTGAATCCAAGAATGTCAAACATCTTTGCCTGGAGTTTGCCATCGTGGATACGGAGACTTCCACCGCCCACCTCTATGCCGTTGCACACAAAGTCGTATGCCTTGGCGCGCACACGCTCAGGATGCTCATCGAGCAAGGGGATGTCGTCGGGGTTGGGCATGGTAAACGGGTGGTGTGTGGCCATGAGACGCTGTTCCTCGTCGCTCCACTCAAAGAGCGGGAAATCTACTATCCACAGACATTCGAAACGGTTTTTGTCGCGCAGTCCAAGGCGGTCGCCCATCTCAAGGCGCAAGGTGCACAGCTGCACGCGTGTCTTGTTGGCATTGTCGCCGCTGAGGATGAGCACGAGGTCGCCGTCCTTGGCTCCCATGCGCTCCTTGAGGGCGAGGAGGGTTTCCTGGGAATAGAATTTGTCGACGCTGCTCTTGATAGTACCGTCGGTGTTGTATTTCACATATACAAGTCCCTTGGCGCCAACCTGCGGCCGTTTGACGAAGTCGGTGAGTTGGTCGAGTTGCTTGCGGGTGTAATCAGCGCATCCCGGCACGCAGATACCGCCGATGTAGGCAGCCTGGTCGAAGACGGCGAAGGAACCTGTCTGCAACACGTCCATGAGTTCGACGAACTCCATGCCGAAGCGAAGGTCGGGCTTGTCGCTGCCGAAACGCCTCATTGCCTCGTGCCAGGTCATCTGTTGTAGATGGTCTGGGAGTTGCACACCGAGGAGTTCCTTGAACAAGTGGCGGCACATATCCTCGAAGAGGTCGATAACATCCTCCTGGTCGACGAAGCTCATCTCACAGTCAATCTGGGTGAACTCCGGTTGGCGGTCGGCGCGCAGGTCCTCATCGCGGAAACACTTGGCAATCTGGAAGTAACGGTCGAAACCGCTCACCATAAGCAACTGCTTGAGTGTCTGCGGACTCTGCGGCAGTGCATAGAACTGTCGTGGATTCATGCGTGAGGGCACAACGAAGTCGCGTGCGCCCTCGGGCGTAGACCCGATGAGGATAGGTGTCTCCACCTCGATGAAGTCTTTTGAGTCGAGGAAGTTGCGGATGGCGATGGTCATCTTATGGCGCAGTTCGAGATTGCGTCTGACCACTGTTCTCCGCAAGTCAAGGTAGCGGTACTTCATGCGGATGTCGTCGCCGCCATCTGTCTTGTCCTCGATGGTGAAAGGCGGTGTGATGCTCTCGCTGAGCACATTGAGTTGTTTTACAAAAATCTCGATGTCGCCTGTGGGCATCTTGGGATTTTTGCTCTGGCGCTCACGCACTGTTCCTGTTATCTGAATGCAATACTCGCGTCCTAATTTGTTGGCACGGTCGCACAGAGCACTGTCGGTATCATCGTCGAACACCAGTTGTGTGATACCATAGCGGTCGCGGAGGTCGATGAAAGTCATGCCTCCCATTTTACGGCTTCGTTGTACCCATCCGGCAAGAGTCACCTGCCGTCCTTCGTCGGAGAGTCTGAGCTCCCCGCATGTGTTGGTTCTATACATTCTTCAAAATTTTTATTTCGCGGGGATTGCCGTCTCCGCAACGATTTTTTCCAATTTGGGTGCAAAGATAGTGAAAGCCGAGTACAATGCAAAACAAAAACGAAGTTTTGTTTTCATTGGCGAGGCGCATCCTATCTTCGATGCGAAGCAGCAAAGTAGTGAAAGCCGAGTACAATGCAAAACAAAAACGGAGTTTCCACAAAAAATATCAAGAAGCCACCGCATGGTAGCTTCTTGACGATTTGGGAAGTTCAACTGTCAATAAAATCAAATGAGGTGAGGCAGGCGAGCCATGCCCTTTGCGAGTTCCTCATCTGTGAGGTTGTAGTTGCGCAGGTCGCCACTGATGAACTGCTCATACGACGGCATGTCTATCAGTCCGTGACCGCTGAGGTTGAAGAGGATGACCTGCTCCTCGCCTGTCTCCTTGCATTTGAGTGCTTCGCGGATGGTGGCAGCGATGGCATGGCAACTCTCCGGTGCGGGGATGATGCCCTCGGTGCGGCTGAAGAGGATGCCGGCCTCGAAGGTTTCCAACTGCGGGATGTCCACGCCGCGCATATAACCGTCCTTGATGAGTTGGCTGACGATAACACCTGCACCGTGGTAGCGCAGTCCACCAGCATGGATATTGGCGGGTCTGAAGTCGTGTCCGAGAGTGAACATCGGGAGCAGCGGCGTGTAGCCTGCCTCATCACCGAAATCGTAGTCAAATACACCGCGGGTGAGTTTCGGACAGCTGTTGGGCTCTGCCGCAATAAACTCAGTGTTGCGCTCTCCTGTGAAGTTGTGGCGCATGAAGGGGAAAGCAAGGCCACCGAAATTGGAACCGCCGCCGAAGCAAGCAATAATCTTGTCGGGGTATTCTCCTGTCATCGCCATCTGCTTCTCAGCCTCCAGACCGATGATGGTCTGGTGGAGCGATACATGATTGAGCACCGAACCCAATGTATATTTGCAGTTGGGTGTGGTGGTGGCGAGCTCTACGGCCTCAGAGATGGCGGTGCCCAATGAACCCATGTGCATGGGGTCGCGGGTGATGATGTCCTTGCCGGCACGTGTCGACATCGAGGGGGAACCTTCCACCGTGGCACCAAAGGTGCGCATGATGGACGAACGGTAGGGCTTCTGCTGCATCGTCAGCTTCACCTGATAGACGGCGGTCTCCAGACCGAAGACTTTGGCGGCATAACTCAGGGCGGCGCCCCACTGTCCAGCACCCGTCTCTGTAGTAACATTGGTCACGCCTTCCTGCTTGCAGTAGTAGCACTGCGGCAGGGCGGAGTTGATTTTGTGCGAACCCAGCGGATTGACGCTCTCGTTCTTGAAATAGATGTGCGCAGGAGTGCCGATGGCCTCCTCAAGGGCGTATGCGCGAACCAGCGGAGTGGCACGGTAGTATTTGTACATCTCGAGCACAGGCTCTGGGATATCTATCCACGCATGCTCGGTGTCAAGTTCCTGCTTGGAACACTCAAGGCTGAAGATATGTGCAAGGTCTTCTGCCGTTAAAGGTTTCTTCGTCCCTGGATTGAGGGGGGGCAAAGGCTTGTTGGGCATCTCTGCCTGGATGTTGTACCATTGGGTTGGAATCTCGTTCTCCTGTAAGATAAATCTCTTTTGTTTAGACATAGCTTTATTGAATTAGGTAAATCCGTGGCAAAATTACACATTTACATCGAAATAAACGACAAATTGCAAGGAAAATAATCAAGAATTATTCAACATCGTAACACGACCAATTATCTCACGACTATCTTCTTGCCGTTATGAATATAAATTCCACGGTTTTTGCCCGACACTTTTTGCCCCATCAAGTTATAAAACCCATCATTGATCTTATGGGAGTCTGACACAACTGGACGAACTGAAGTGATGAAAGACTTGTTTTGCACCTTTGCTGCCTCGGCCCAAGCATCGGCATCATTCTTGATGTCGCTGCCCAGATAATAGCCTAAATTGGTGGGTTGGTTGTATCCGACGTTTTCATTGAGGACACTCATCCAATAGCAATGGTCTGTCATCAGCCAGGGGAACTTGTGTGTCGTGGGATACCATGTGGAGAATATCTTGATATCGGCAGTGCGGGTGACATCTGGAAGTATAATCTCTTCTCTCCAATCGCCCACGAGGTCGCCATACCATGAGGGATTGCCCTTTGTGCCGTTGATCATCGCCATGCTGTAGCGCCACATCGTGAACGTACGCCCGTAGGGCACACTGTGGACGACACCTTCCTCCGACAGTCCCTGACGGCTGAGTGAACCATCAAACCATACCGCAGCGGCAAAACCTGGCTTCCAATCTTTGGCGGTGCTTATGTTTGTGGAATTACCGTTTTGGTCGAACAAATCACTCTTGTAATAGCAGAACTCACATCCTGGTGTGGCAGGTGAGTAATCTGCCACCATGCAACGCCCCATGTCATTATCGGCATCGGCATCTTTCTTCCATATGACGCTTCCGTCGCGGGCGTCATGCAGTGCCACCATGGTTTTTCCAGTCTCCAGACAATGAAACACCTGCAACCCTTCCCTTTCAGGCAGGAATTTTCCCACATGATTGGCATCACCATGTCCCAGACGGGTGTTCCACAATCCGATGCCATCATCATCCACGGCCATAGAGCCATACATCACCTCATCGAGACCATCGCCATCAAGGTCTGCCACGTTGAGCGAATGGTTGCCCTGTGCGGCATAAGTGCTGTGGCGCTTGCCGTCCTTTCCCGTACCACCGTCATTGGTGTCGAATCGCCAGCGCCGTGTCAGTTGGCCGTCGCGCCAATCCCATGCCTCGATGACACTATGCCCATAGACACCACGCCCGAAGATGGCAGAAGGCAGGCCAGTATCATCAAAGCACCCCACGCCTACTCTGAACGAACAAGCACGTTTCCAGTATCCGTCACCCCACGATTCTGAGGTCTCACGGCTGATGAAGTTGTCACGGGCCAATTCACATCCTGTTCGTCCATCGATGATGGAGATAAACTCTGGTCCTGCGCTGTTGTAATGGTCCACCCATCCGGGACTGCTGCTGTTCTGGTTTCCCCAAGTGCGGTAGTCTATCTTTCCATCGCCATTGGTATCGCCAATCTGCTGCCCGTCGCCAAAGACGGTTCCCTCACAGGTGCGTATGGCCATTTCGGCACAACCGTCGCCATCAAAATCAGCGATGGCAAAACACGATGAATTGCCCAAAATGATGCCAGGACCACCCTTAATGCGCCACATCAGCGTACCGTCAAGTTTATAGGCATCCCAGATGACGGCCCAAAGGCAGTCTTTCTCTGAATAACTGGCACCAGAGCCATCGCTGATAATTTGGCCATCAGCACCTTTCACGCTTTGCAGCCTTTTCACCACAATCTCAAATTCACCATCTCCGTCAAGGTCTCCTACACTGACATCATTGGCAGTGTATACGATATGTCCAGTATCGGCATATACGTCCTTGGTATCTTGTAGGGGGATGGTGATGTAAGGCAGTCCGCCACTCACTTGTCCACGGGTCAATGTGAAAGTGGAGAGCGTATCGCTGCTTCCTGCGTATGTCAGGCGATAGTGATTGTCGGCAGTCATACTGGCCTGAGCGTCCTGATAACAGGTGCGATTTCTGATATTGGATGCTATTCGGGTTTCATTTCCGTTTCCGATGCGGCGATAGAGGTCGAATCCCGTATTGGAGTCATCACCAGGAAGCATACGCCAACTGACCAGCACCTTTCCGGTATGCTGTTGGTAGTCACCCGTTGAGGCATTTTTGGCTCCGTTGATACTTGCCCAAAGACAACGGTTGGTTGTGTCATTGGTCTGCGCGGCAATATTGCCTGAACCCAAAATGAGGGCAAAGAACAAAATGGCGGACCTAAAAAATCTCAAGTACATAAGTAAAAATATTTTTAAGTAGTTGTTGAAAATAAAATCACGGATTCTGCGTTAAAGTGAAAAAGATATCACCATATGAACAACAGTACACCAAAAGGGTCCAAAAAAGTGGCCACCAGACGCGACATCTACGAGGAAATCATCCCGCAAATCAAGAGTCTTATCGAAGGCGAGGACAACACCGTCGGCATCCTAGCCAATGTGACAGCCGCCCTTCGCACCACTTTCGGAGAACGTTTTTTCTGGGTGGGGTTCTACCTGGTCAGTGGCGACGAACTGTTGCTCGGGCCTTTCCAAGGCACCATCGCCTGCTATAGAATCCGCCGCGGACGGGGTGTCTGCGGTACTGCATGGCAACGGGGTGAGACCATCATCGTCGACGACGTGGAGCAGTTTCCTGGACATATCGCATGCTCATCGCTCTCACGCTCTGAAATTGTTGTGCCTGTGAGGAACACAGCCGGTGATATCACCGCCGTGCTCGACATCGACTCCACCGAACTTTCAGCCTTTGATGCCTCCGACCGTGAGGGACTGGAAGCCATCGTTCAACTACTGAAAGATAGGAGTTTAGGAGTTTAGGCATCACTCCTCCATATATTATATATGTTATGCTCGTCGTGCTGCCGAGCTTGCTTCAGTATGCCAAGTTACGCCTTAAATCTCAAATTACCAAAGAGATGAGCCAGCACATATAGCCCGTGAAAATGCCGGTAAGAACGGCGCCTTCCCATCTTTCCACCTTGAGTTTTGTATAGGAGAACAGCCAAAGAAGCACCATGCTGCCGGTCATGACACATAGGTCGACAGGGGTGATGCCATTGATGTTCATGGGTTTGATCAGACCAGTGATGCCAATAATCATCAGGACGTTGAACACGTTGCTGCCGATGACGTTGCCGATGGCGATGGCACTCTGTCCCTTACGGGCAGCCACCACGCTGGTGGCCAGTTCGGGCAGCGAGGTGCCGCCAGCCACGATGGTGAGGCCTATCACAGCTTCCGACACGCCGAGTTCCTGTGCCACCTTTGTGGCGCTGTCAACAAAGATGTTGCTGCCAAGCACGAGGCATCCCAGTCCGAGCAAAACCAGTCCCACAGCGAGAATGGGTTTCATGGTCTTCTCTTCCTCCTCTTCATCGGGTTGTTTCTTGCCTTTCCTTGCTTCGTGCAAGTTGTAGCCGATGAAAGTGATGAACAGGATGAAGAGCACCAATGCATCCCACCTTGAGACAAAATTGTCGATGCACATGATGGTGAGAATGGCCGCAGCCAGCATCGACCACGGCATATCTTTCCTTACTGTGGAACGTAGGATGACGATGGGCGTCACCATGGCGGCCACACCGACGATAAGCAATGTGTTGAAAATGTTGCTGCCCACTACGTTGCCCACCGCCAAGTCAGGCGTTCCTTTCAGAGCGGACATCAGACTGACGAAAAACTCAGGTGCGGAGGTTCCCATGGCGACGATGGTAAGACCTATCACTATTTTTGGTATTTTCAGGCGTTGCGCGATGCTCACGGCACCATCAGTCATCCTGTCGGCGCCCCAGATAACGAGCACCACACCTATAAGAATCAGCAGAATATCAAGTAGCATTATTTAAAATCGTATTAATACCCATAGATTTCTTTCAACTTGGCCAGGAGGCGGTCACCGCGAAGGTCATTGGCGATGATACGTCCCTCGGGGTCGACCAGCACGTTGGAAGGGATGGCCATGACGCCGTAGGCCTCCGAACCGGCACTCTGCCAACCTTTCAGGTCGGAAATCTGCGGCCAGTCCATACCCATCTGCTTCACTGCTGCCTTCCACGGCTCTGCCTTGTTGTCAAACGACACGCCGACTATCTCATAGCCTTTGCTGTGATATTTCACATAACTCTCCACCACACGGGGCATCTCCTGACGACAGGGACCGCACCAACTTGCCCAGAAGTCAACCAACACGTAGTTGCCCTTGCCACACCACTCGCTGAGCTTATGCACATTGCCGTCCATGTCGTTCATCGTCAGTTCATGAAACATCTGACCCGGCTGTTTCTTCTTCAATCCCTCGACAAACCTGAGGGCGGTGAACATCCTCGGATGCGACATATAAGGTGCGCCTTCCTTCAGCCAAGGTTCTGCCTGACTGTAGTTCATCTCCATAACCATATCAGGCAGGAAGGCTGCCGGCACCAATGTGTTTTCATAGGCTTTGAGGATTTCTATACGCTGCATGATGCGCTGCTCGCTCAACTGTGCTATCTGCTCCCTGGCGGCTGCCTCATCGGCCATA
This sequence comes from Prevotella sp., assembly GCA_017961115.1. Taxonomy (GTDB): domain Bacteria; phylum Bacteroidota; class Bacteroidia; order Bacteroidales; family Bacteroidaceae; genus Prevotella. The sequence goes on from JAGCXX010000287.1 coordinate 10,670, forward strand.
TTCTCAGTGATGGTCTTCGCGCGCCCTTCCAACACCCGGTCGAGAGAGTCGAGCGAATTGTCACAACGGTTGGTCAGCATGTTCAGTTCCGACCCTTTCACCCGATGCGCCGGAATGTCGACCTCAACCGATGGTCCGTCGACAAAGAATGGGGCGAAATAGGAACGGTCGCCGATGCCCAGCAGTTCATTCTCCTGAACGGGAATGACGGTGTTGAACTTGCCGTCTCTCACGGGAATCTTTGCCCTGATGGCTCCTCTTGTCATATCGATAAGGAGCACGGAGTCGGTCGAAGCAGGGGCGATGCCGCTGATATGCATTTGCTTTTGTGTCTGTGCGCCTGCAAGGAGGGCAAAGGTCAGCACAAACAAGGTTACTGTCAGTTTTCTCATTATTATTTACTTATTTTGATGTCAAGTTTGGTAAAAACGCGGCAAATATAACATTTTTATTTGAATCATTTGTTATTCATCGAAAAAATATGTAATTTTGCACCGCTTTTTTAGCAGTGGCTGCCCGAGGCTGCGCCAAGGCAGTTGCGAGAGTGCTTGGTAACCTCTTAAAAAACAAGAACAAATGGACAAGAACAAAACTAAAGTGAGCGTGCTGTTTCTTATCTTGAGCATGCTCTTCACGGTTTGCCTGCTTACGGCGAACCTCTTGGGAACAAAACAGATAGCATTAGGGTCCATCAGTGTGACGGGCGGACTGCTTATTTTCCCAGTATCCTACATCATCAACGACTGCGTATGCGAGGTTTGGGGCTACAGCAAGGCCCGCCTGCTGATATGGTTGGGGTTCATCATGAACTTCTTCTTTGTATCGGTGTGCGCTCTGTGCGACGCCATCCCCGGTGCGCCCTATTGGGACAACGATGCCGGTTTCCATGCCATCTTCGGACTGGCTCCGCGCATCGCCTTTGCCTCCTTTATGGCTTTCCTCGCTGGTAGCTTCATCAATGCTTATGTGATGAGCCGTATGAAGGTGATGTCTCAGGGAAAGCATTTCTCTTTCCGTGCCATCCTGAGCACCATCTTCGGAGAGAGCACCGACTCGCTGATTTTCTTCCCACTGGCATTCTATGGTGTCATCCCCACCTCCGAACTTCCCGTGCTGATGCTATGGCAAGTGGTGCTGAAAACCGCCTACGAGATTGTGGTACTGCCGCTCACCATCCGTGTGGTAAATTGGGTGAAGCACTACGAGAACGAGGATGTCTATGACAAGGACATCAGCTACAGCATTTTTTAAGAGTCAGACCTGTACGAATTGTCCGACATGTCCGGCCCCTAACTAAGAATTTAATCAATGAACGAGAGAAGCAAAGAGAGCCTTCAGGCTCTTGGTCAAAAGACGACATATTCCATGGACTATGCTCCCGAGGTGCTGGAAACCTTCGAGAACATGCATAAGGGAAATGACTATTGGGTGAGGTTCAACTGCCCAGAGTTCACCACGTTATGCCCCATCACGGGCCAACCCGACTTCGCCGAAATCATCATCAGCTACATCCCTGCTGAGCGGATGGTGGAGAGCAAGAGCCTGAAACTCTACCTGTTTAGTTTCCGCAACCATGGTGATTTCCATGAGGACTGCGTGAACATCATCATGAAGGACCTCATTGCGCTGATGCAACCCAAATATATTGAGGTGACAGGACTTTTCACTCCCCGGGGCGGCATCAGCATCCATCCCTATGCCAACTACGGTCGGCCAGGCACTCCCTATGAGGACATGGCAAAAAAACGGTTGGCGAACCAACCGTTCTGATATTGAGGATTGAAAATTGAAGGGGGAAGGTCTTTCAATTTTCAACTAAAGTATCGGGTCGGAGACGGAAACCCTGGACGTGGTCGCGGAAGCGGAGCGCCATGGTATCGCTGCGGAGCAGGACAAATTCAGCAGTGTCATTGGTTAGTTCCAAAGAATCCTTCATGCCTGCAATTTTCATGCCACCATATGTCAGGATGATTTTGCCATTGAAGATGTGCCACTCCATATACCGCGTCATCGGCGGATAGACCACCGGCAGGTCACGGTCGAGTGATGTGGTGCGTGGCGGACCGCCCTCTGTCCTCATGGTGAAGTCGCGCTTGAAGGTATAGGCATACTCACGCGGTATCATCAAGGTCGAGAGCAGCGAGTCGAAATGTGCCTTCTCTTCCTCCGTGAACTCCATCTGCTGCACCTCAGCACTGTCGATATGGGCACGACGGCGGAGCACTGGAAGTTGCTCATAATACCATGTTCCCATCACCTGATCTAAGTTGATGACCACCAACAGTTCTGTGGAGTCATCAGGATTGACCATCACCGCCATCTTGTCGCCTATCTGTGGCCGTCCGAAAAACTTCTTCTCGCTTCTCGCACGGACAATGCTGTAGGTCACAGGATCACCGCCAGAGTCAGGCAACAGCACCAAAGTGGTGTCGGTACAGCCATCACACGCCAATCCGTAGAGCATGGAGTCGCCTTTCGCCTCATAACTCTGTGAGACTACATCCATACTGTCTTCCTCCGGTTTCTCGTCAGTCTTTCCGCATGCCACAAACAGCATCAGCATAAATAATATGAAATAGAATGATTTTCTGTTCATTGAGTCTTCGTCTGATTTTACTAAGCATGCAAAAATACAAAAAAGAAAAATCACAGAGCAAAAAAAGCCAAAAAATCAGCTACATTTTTTGCAGTTCTATATTTTTTGCATATCTTTGCCCTATCTATTCGAAAATATTCTGAAAACACAACAAATTGCCTTAACCAATAACTTAAACTGATAACAATGAAAAAGAAAATCCAATTCAGTCTCGTCTATCGCGACATGTGGCAGTCATCAGGCAAATTCCAGCCCAGGAAAGACCAGTTGGAGCGCATCGCCCCCGCCATCATCGACATGGGCTGCTTCGCCCGCGTAGAGACCAACGGAGGTGCCTTCGAGCAAGTCAACCTCCTAGCTGGTGAGAACCCCAATGCTGCCGTACGCGCTTTCTGCAAACCATTCAACGAGGTGGGAATCAAGACCCATATGCTCGACAGAGGACTCAACGCCCTGCGTATGTACCCCGTGCCCGATGACGTGAGACAATTGCAATACAAGGTGAAACACGCACAAGGCGTGGACATTCCACGCATCTTCTGCGGTCTCAACGACACCCGCAACATCATCCCCAGCATCAAATGGGCACTCGAGGCTGGCATGACGCCACAGGCAACCCTGTGCATCACCACCTCCCCAGTGCACACTGTGGAATACTACAGCAATATCACCGATGAACTGATAGCCGCCGGAGCACAGGAAATCTGTCTCAAGGACATGGCTGGCATCGGACAGCCTGCCATGCTCGGCAAACTGACCAAGTCAATCAAGGACAAACACCCTGATATCATCATCCAGTACCACGGTCATTCCGGACCAGGCCTCTCCATGGCTTCCATCCTCGAGGTGTGCAACAATGGAGCCGACATCATCGACACCGCCATCGAACCGCTGTCATGGGGCAAGGTGCACCCAGACATCATCTCCGTGCAGAGCATGCTGAAGAACGAGGGCTTCGAGGTGGCAGACATCAACATGAAGGCTTACATGAAGGCTCGCTCACTCACACAGGAGTTCATCGACGACTGGCTGGGCTATTTCATCAATCCGGGCAACAAGCACATGAGCTCATTGCTCCTCGGATGCGGTCTGCCTGGCGGCATGATGGGCAGCATGATGGCCGACCTTGGCGGTATCCACCAAATCATCAACAAGACCCGCGTGAAGAAAGGCGAGCCCGAACTGTCCATCGACGACCTGCTCGTACAACTCTTCGACGAGGTGGCATACGTATGGCCCAAGGTGGGCTACCCACCACTGGTGACTCCGTTCTCGCAGTATGTGAAGAACATCGCACTCACCAACCTCCTTACACTGGAGCAGGGCAAGGGACGCTATGTGATGATGGACGACGCCATGTGGGGCATGGTGCTTGGCAAGAGCGGACGCATCCCCGGCGAAATCGCACCCGAAATCAAGGAACTGGCTGCCAAGCAAGGACGCGAGTTCACTGACGCCGACCCGCACACCCTCATCCCCAATGCCCTCGACGACTTCCGCAAGGAGATGGACGAGAACGGATGGGAGTATGGTCCCGACGACGAGGAACTCTACGAACTGGGCATGCACCCCGAGCAGTACCGCAACTTCAAGAGCGGACAGGCAAAGAAGAATTTCCTCGCCGACCTACAAAAGGCAAAGGATGCCAAACTGGGCTCAAAACTCACTCCCGAGCAGTTGGCTGCTTTCAAGCATGCCAAGGCTGACGCCATCGCAGCGCCCGTCAAAGGACAGGTGTACTGGGAGTTCAACGGCGAAGGCGAGTGCGCCCCGACGGTCGAACCATACATCGGCAAGGAATACAAGGAAGGCGACATCCTCTGCTACATCCAAGCCCCCTGGGGAGAGATTGTGGAAGTGCCCGCAGCCATCGGAGGCCGTCTGGTGGAAATCAACGCCAAGCGCGGCAGCAATGTCATGAAGGGCGACGTCATCGCCTACATCGAGCGGCCGGAGCAATAAACTCACAATCCCACAATGGATTTTTGGAGAATCATTGACAAGTATTATGACGAGGATGCAGCATTGCGCCGCATCCTCGTCGTTCACAGTGAGAGCGTGGCAAGAAAGGCGCTCCAGATAGCCGATGCTCACCCCGAACTGCAACTCGACAAGGACTTCATCCTCGAGGCGGCAATGCTTCACGACATCGGCATCTGCCAGACCGATGCGCCCGGCATCCTCTGCCATGGCTCACATCCTTATATCTGCCACGGCATCCTCGGTGCCGCCATCCTGCGCAAGGAGGGATTGGAGCGCCATGCCCGAGTTTGTGAGCGGCACACCGGCGCAGGACTCTCACTCGATGACATCATCAGCCAAAACCTTCCCCTACCCCATCAAAGCCTCCTGCCCGAGACCCTCGAGGAACAGGTCATCTGCTATGCCGACAAATTTTTCTCCAAAACCCACCTCGAAAGGGAAAAGACCATCGAACAGGCTGAGCGAAGCCTTGCCAAATTCGGCACCGAGGGCCTCCTCCGTTTCCAAGAATGGGAAATTCTCTTCAACGAGAATGAACATAAAAATTAAAAAATGCCTACCTTTGCAGGCAGAATGAATCGGAAACGCTGTTTTATTTGGCTTTTGACTGCA
>JAGCXX010000288.1 GCA_017961115.1 Prevotella sp.
AGAAAAAACACCGTGATAGCCTATGTTTTCCTATCTCTTATCATTTTCAAGAAAAACGAAAACAAACGAAAGAGGGTGTGTCATATGACACACCCTCTGCTTTTTTTGTCCGATTAATTAGAACAGGTCAGCTGCTGCGGGACCGTCACCTTGACCACCATCGTTACCAATGCTGGTGTTGTCGATTTGGGGCTCCATGATAGAAGCGACGTTCAGCTTCATAACCTTAGTCATCGGCTCTGCATAGATCTTTTTCATAATTGTAAAATTTAAATGTATTAATACAGTTAATAATTATGTTGTTTAAAACATCGCAAAGGTAAATAATAATTCTATTAATTCAACCAAAAACAAGAAAATATTAAGATTTATTAACAATAATAACTCAAAAATACACTTATTTCTTCTATTTTGGATAAAAAATGTTCAAAAAAGACACAACAAAACATGGCAATCAGGTGGTTCATGGTTCTGCGACATTTCCGAGCCGTTCTTCCTCATCGAGTCGAGGATATCCCTTTGTATGGTCTTTCAAATAAATATGATTGAGTGTGTATTCGAGCGAGGTAAGAGTATTCTCACGGAAAGCAGGTCGTAGTTGACATTCCCAGATGGTGAGACAATGCCACCCCATAGCCGCCAAAGCCTGCTGGTCGTTCTTATCCCTTTGTTTGTTGCGCTGGATTTTGTTGTTCCAGAATTCGGTGTTGGTCTTCGGCATTCTGAAATAGCGGCAATTATCGTGCCCATGCCAAAAGCATCCATTTACAAAGATGCAGGTACGATATTTACGCATGACGATGTCGGGATGACCAGGCAATCGCTTATGGAAGAGTCGATATCTGAAGCCCCTTGAGAAGAGGAACCGCCTAACAATCCATTCAGGCTTGGTATCTCTCGACCTGATGGCGGCCATATTGGCATGCCTGCTCTTGGAATCTTTATTGTCCATGCTGCGTTTCTCAGATTCCCAACCCTCCTGTAAAGGATACGTCGAGTGCCTTGCTTTGCAGTATCCTCGACCCTGGTGGCACACTGTGTGTGAGCCAGATGTTTCCTCCAATCACCGTGTTGCTCCCAATGGTGATGCGTCCAAGGATGGTGGAATTGGCATAAATGGTGACATGATTACCTATGATTGGATGTCTCGGCACATTGACTGGCCGTCCGTTGTCATCGATTTGGAAATTTTTGGCACCCAATGTCACTCCTTGATAGATGGTCACATGATTGCCGATGATGCAAGTTTCTCCTATCACCACACCTGTACCATGATCGATGGCGAAATACTCGCCTATCTGCGCTCCGGGGTGGATATCTATTCCTGTTGAAGAATGAGCCCTTTCGGTGAGGATACGTGGCAGGATAGGCAATCCCATCAAATGGAGTTGGTGTGCCACACGATAATGCAGCATGGCCTGCACGACAGGATAGCAGAAAATGACCTCACTATAGCTGTGCACAGCGGGGTCGTTGTCATAGATAGCCTCGACATCGGTATAGAGTATTCTCTTGATTTCCGGCAGAGCATTGATGAAGTTCATCATATCCTCTTGCGCTTTCTCCTTCACATCCACATTGTCGTTGTTCTCGAAAAGAAGGGCCAGTGCGATTTGTTCGCATAGCAACACACTCAATCTTTCCACCTTCACTCCTATATGGTATTCCCGGTACATCGTGTCGCCCTGCCTGTCGTCGAAATAGGCTGGGAAGACAATGTCCTTGACGAGTGCGACAATCTCACACATTGCCTGCACAGAGGGCAGTTGTGGTTGTTGGTTGGGCATGACAAGCCTGTCACCGGGAGTCATCTCGGACAACAGTGCGATATTTTTTTTCAATAATTCTTTTGACATCGTCTTATTTATCTGTTTGATGATTACTCAATTATCGATTATGGTGAATTTGGCGAATTTTACCAGCAGTTGCTTGGTTCCTGCATTTCGGAAAGAGACCGTAGCTTTCAGATTCTCGCCCATTCCTTCGAGTTTGACCACCTTACCAATTCCGAAGCGCTGATGTTCAATGATACAGCCCTCACGAAGTCCAGCCGGTGCTGCCGAGGGTGTGGGAAACACACTGACAGGCGGTTCTGGATGTCGCGGTGGCACATTTCTTCTTCTGGGGTCGGCCTTGAACTGTGAGGCCACAGGATTGGCATTCTGCAACCACTGCCTCTGCTGTGGTCTTCGGTGCCACACGTCTTTTCCTATCTCTTCGTTGCCCCCTGCTGAGACTCGCATGTACTGTGGGTCGATGTCTCTTAGGAATCGGCTGCGGGGATTGAACTCCATGTGCCCATATCTCATACGGTTCTGCACACTGGTGAGGAAGCAATGTCTTTCAGCCCGTGTGATAGCGACATACAACAGACGCCTTTCCTCCTCGAGTTCTCTTGCCGAATTGGTCGACATTGGACTGGGAAAGATGTTCTCCTCCATGCCGACTATGAACACGGTAGGGAACTCCAGTCCTTTCGCCCCATGTACGGTCATCAGAGCCACTCTCCCCTCTTGGTCGTCGGCATCATCTCCCCCACCATCAAGATCGGTGAGCAGTGACACCTCCTGCAAGTAATCTGCCATCCGGGTGCTACCTTCTCCCGCCTCCTCACGATGGACATCCACGAAATCTTTCATCGCGTTGAGCAGTTCCTCAAGGTTTTCCTTTCTTGTCAGTCCCTCTGGTGAATTGTCTCCTGCCAGGTCTTGGGCAATCCCTGTCAACTTGATGATGTCGTAGCCGAGGGTGAAGACATCCTCGTCAGCATTTCTGTCAATGAATGATTTGATGAGTTGGACGAAATTCTGAACTTTGCCCCATGTTGCGTTGCTCAGCGACAACTCAGGTGCCGACATCGTGGTCATTGCTCCCCACATACTGACCCCATTTTGATGTGCAGCATCAAGCATCTTTCCCACCGTGACATTTCCGATGCCACGTGCAGGATAATTGATAACCCTTCTCAGTGCCTCCTCGTCATCGGGATTAACCACCAGTCTGAAATAGGCAATGACATCCTTGATTTCCTTGCGCTGATAGAAACTCAATCCACCAAATATGCGGTATGGAATATTGTCCTTGCGCAGTTGTTCCTCAAAAGTCCGGCTTTGAGAGTTGGTGCGGTAAAGGATGGCGAAGTCGCTATAGGAGCATTTTTCCTCCTTTTTTATACGTCTGATGTGTTTGCTCACCACCACTGTTTCCTCTTTGTCGCTGTAAAGCGGAAAATAAACAAGCGGTTCTCCCTCATCATTTTTGCTGTAGACATCCTTGTGGATTTGTCTTTCGTTGTGTCTGATGAGGCTGTTGGCAGCATTGACGATACGCTGTGTAGACCTATAGTTGCGCTCCAGTTTGAAGAGTTGTGTATTGTGATAGAGCTGTTGGAATCCCAGGATATTGTCGATATTGGCTCCCCTGAAGGCATAGATGCTTTGCGCATCGTCGCCCACCACGCACACGCGCTGCCTCTCCTTGGTAAGGAGATAAACTATTTGCTGTTGCGCATAATTGGTATCCTGATACTCATCCACAAGCAAATACTCAAACCTTTGTACATATTTCTCACGAATGCTCTCGTTGGAACTGAACAACAAATAAGTGTTGAGCAACAAGTCGTCGAAATCCATGGCATTGGCCAGTCTGCATCTTTGTGCATAAATAGTGTACACCTGATGGATGGCAGGCATCCCCGCAGACCTGTCACGCTCTAACGCTGCCCTGTCCTCAGCATACATTTCCGCTGTAATCAAATGATTTTTTGCCAGTGAGATGAAGTTGCCCACTGAGGCAGGTTTGTATTTTGACTCATCGAGTTTCAAGTCTCTGATGATATTCTTGATAAGCGTGCGTGAATCGGACTCATCGTAAATGGTATAATTGGAGTGATAACCGACATGCTCTGCCTCCACCCTGAGGATGCGGGCGAACACACTATGAAAAGTTCCCATATTAAGACGGGCAGCACACTCCTCTCCCACCAACCGGGCTATTCTATGTTTCATCTCCTCCGCCGCCTTATTGGTAAAAGTCAGGGCAAGGATGTTCCATGGCAGATAACCCTTCTCCTTTATGAGATACGCAATCTTGTAGGTGAGCACCCTTGTCTTGCCCGACCCTGCGCCGGCAATCACAAGTGAGGCACCTTCGCAATATTTCACAGCCATCTGCTGACTGTCATTCAATTGTTCAAGAATCTGATCGGTCGAAGCCATTATTTGTATTTATTTCTTATGATAGACACCCCCTGACGTAGTGTTGGGGTCATAATCCTCTCCTTCTTTTGGGAAAGTGGGAATGAATTTCATCTGATGCTCAATTTGTTTCTGGCGTCTGAGCAAGAAATTGGTAGGGTGCTGAGAATTTCTTTGCAGAGGATTGGGTAATGTGGCAGCAATGAGTGCACATTCAGAGCGTGTCAATAGGGCGGCACTTTTTCCAAAGTGATCCTTAGCCACCGCCTCAGCACCATAGATACCGTCGCCCATCTCTATTGAGTTGAGATACACCTCCATAATTCTCTGTTTGCTCCAGAATATTTCCATCAGGACCGTGAAATAGGCCTCCAATCCTTTGCGTAGCATGCTTTGTCCATGCCAGAGAAACACATTTTTAGCAGTCTGCTGTGTAATGCTGCTTCCTCCCATCAGTTTGGAATTCTTTTTCTTATTATGTTCGTAGGCTTTCTTGATAGCTTCTGTATCGAAACCATTATGTTTGAGGAAAAGCTGGTCCTCGCTTGCCATTACAGCCACCGGAAGATGAGGTGAGATATTCTCTAAGGATTCCCAATCATGATGCAGTTTTATCTCCTTTCCATTCTTCATCTGCTCCACACACCTAATGAGCATCAGTGGTGTGAGGGGAACAGGTATGAACCGATAAGCCACCACCGCCAGGATGGTGGAAGAAAAGAAGAAAAGCACCAACCATTTCACTACACGCAACAACCATCTAAGAACAAACATCTGACTATTGAAATAATAATGAAAAAAATGAAGTAAGTTATAATAATATAATGTATAATGGGCATCAACGAATGGTAAAAAGAGGGCGGATGCTTTATCCGCCCTCTAATATTTCAACGATAGTTGAGATGATTACTGGAGTGTACCGTTGTTGGCAGCATCAATCATAGCCTGGCTGGCGTACATATAAACCTCCACGCGGCGGTTCTGTGCACGTCCTTCTACTGTACCATTGTCAGCAACTGGCTGTGAGGGACCAAAACCAGAGACATTCTGGAACTGAGAAGAAGGAACACCGCAGCTAACGAGGTAGTTGGCAACAGCCTGAGCGCGGTTCTCTGACAGCGGATAGTTGACCTTGTCTGAACCAGTGCTGTCGGTATGTCCCTGGATGTCGATAAGCAGCTGAGGCTCAGACTTCAGCATATTGGCAAACTTGGTCAGTGCAGTCTTCACATTGGGTTTGAGGGCATACTTGGCATGGTCGAAGAGGATACCACCGTCGAAAGCCACCTTAACAGCGGTAAGACCATTCTGGTCGGTCACCTCTGATACTTGAGCATTCTCCACAGCAGCAGCCTTAGCCTTCACCTTGTCCATGTGCTTTCCGATGAGTGCGCCAGCAGTTGTTCCAACAGCTGTTCCAATAGCAGCACCGATAGCAGTACTCTTGGTGTTCTTTCCGATAAGTTGTCCGATTACACCACCGAGGACAGCGCCACCACCTGCACCAAGCAGACTACCTGTTCCAGCATTAGTACTACAACCTACAAACATGAGTGCACACATCACGTATGCAGCAAAATTCATTTTTTTCATAATTATACGATTTAGTTAGTAAAAATTTTAAATCTAACATATGACGCAAATACGTTCTCACCGTGTTGCGTTGATGTTGCAAAGATAGTATAAAAATAATGTGGTAGCAAAATAAATAATCAAATTTTTGCTTTTTTTTGCCAAATGAACCATAAAATGGTGACAAAAGGTTTTAATCCGCATTTGATTATTGTTACTTATGTTACTTACACTTCAAGTAAAGATACAGCACAGATACACAGAATTACAGCATTTTTCTCTATGTCATAGTAACTCTGTTGTTGAAATCGCAGGAGATACTTTGGCTGGCGCCGAAGTTACTCGCACTCGGAAAAGACAAATTTCATTTGGCTTTTCACTCGCAGGAGATACTTTGGCTGACGCCGAAGTTACTCGCACTCGGAAAAGACAAATTTCATTTGGCTTTTCACTCGTTTATTC
>JAGCXX010000038.1 GCA_017961115.1 Prevotella sp.
ACCCATCGTTCAAATGCAGCGCATACGACAATATGCATGCCTCCTGGAGCAGTACACACGAGGAGACGTGGGACGTGGTGAAGCACAACGATTTCGTAGGAGGGCAGTTTATTTGGACGGGTTTCGATTATATCGGAGAGCCTACACCCTATGCTTATCCGGCAAGGAGCAGTTATTTCGGTATCGTCGACCTGGCAGGCTTCCCCAAAGACACCTATTATATGTATCAGAGCGAGTGGACCGACAAGCCCGTGCTTCACCTCTTCCCTCACTGGAACTGGATAGAGGGCCAGACCATCGACATGTGGTGCTATTACAACCAGGCCGATGAGGTAGAGTTGTTCATCAACGGACGCAGTCAGGGTGTAAGGCAGAAGGCAGATTCCCATCAATATCATGTGATGTGGAGGGTGGTTTTCGAACCAGGAGAGGTGAAGGTCGTGGCAAGAAAGAACGGAAAGGCTGTAAGGGAACAAACCATCCGTACCGCCGGGGCACCGCATCATCTCAGACTTACCACAAACCGCCAGTCGATGCCCGCCGACGGCAAGAGTCTGGCATTCGTGACCGTGGAGGTGGTGGACCGAGATGGCAATTTGTGTCCGAGGGCCGACAACCAGGTGTTCTTCCAACTCAAAGGAGCAACAATTGCCGGCGTCGACAATGGGTGTCAGACATCGCTTGAGCGCTTCAAGGCAGACAACAGGCACGCCTTCAACGGAAAATGCCTCATCGTCGTCCGTGCCGACCGCATAGCAGGTCCCATCACCCTCACCGCCAAGGCAGCTGACCTACAGTCGGCATCCCTTACGCTTGAGTCTTCATCCATTTCATTCTAGGAGTGTAGGAGTTTAGACATATGACTGACTTGTCATGGGATTGCAAATCCCTATTTTTGGGGCATCGGGATTGCAAATCCCGATGAACGGGTTCTTTTTGAGGAGTTTAGGAGTCTAGGAGTTTAGGAGTTTAGACATATGACTGACTTGTCATGGGATTCTTTAGACCCTTCGGGTAAAAGCGGCAAAGCCGAGCGGCAAATCCCTATTTTTAGGGCATCGGGATTGCAAATCCCGATGAACGGGTGAACGGGTGGGAAGCTGAGTATCAATCTTTCATCCTTCATCCTTCATCTTTCATCCAAACGGGCACCTTCATCTTTCATCCATTTTGGGAGTGTAGGAGTCTAGGGCAAGTGGCGGTTTAGCCGCCGCTTGTTGAAAAAAATAACGGTCAATGCTTGTTTATTCCAAATAATTCCTCTAATTTTGCACACGTTATTGGTAATGTGCAAAAAAGGAGGCGGAATATGTCAATTTCTAAAACAAGGCAACTGCTCGTAGATGTGGCAAGGCAACTCTTTGCCAAGAAAGGGCTTGAGAACACGACAATGAATGATATTGCCGTCGCTTCCAATAAGGGACGGCGCACTCTCTATACCTATTTTAAAAGCAAGGAGGACATCTATTCAGCCGTCATCGCATCGGAGTTGGAAAGGCTTTCCGACAAGTTGGATGAGGTGGCAGCAAAGAAAATCCAGCCTCAGGACAAAATTATCGAACTGATTTATACCCACCTGAATATGATTAAGGAGACGGTGGTAAGAAATGGAAACCTGAGGGCAGAGTTTTTTAGGAATATCTGGATGGTGGAGAAAATCCGCAAGAATTTTGATGCCGATGAGATAGAGCTGTTCCGTAAGGTATATGCCGAAGGCAAGGCAGACGGTGAGTTTGACATCGACAATGTGGAGTTGGTGGCAGACATTACTCACTATTGTGTCAAAGGTCTGGAGGTGCCTTATATCTACGGACGACTCGGGCACGGACTGACAGAGGAAACCAGCAGGCCGCTGGTGGCCAAGGTGGTCTATGGCGCTCTCGGTAAAAGCATCAACAAGTAAGAACGAAAACCCAACAAACACTTTATATTATGAAATTATTGGAAGGAAAGACGGCACTCATCACAGGTGCCGCACGTGGTATCGGCAAGGCCATCGCCTTGAAGTTTGCCCAGGAGGGCGCCAACATCGCATTTACCGACCTCGTCATTGATGAGATGGGCAAGGCTACAGAGGACGAAATCGCCGCCCTCGGTGTCAAGGCCAAGGGATATGCCAGCAATGCGGCAGACTTCGCCCAGACCGAGGAGGTGGTCAAGCAGATACAGGCAGACTTCGGAAGCATCGACATCCTTGTCAACAACGCCGGCATTACAAAAGACGGCCTCATGCTTCGCATGACAGAGGGGCAGTGGGATGCCGTCATCAACGTCAACCTCAAATCTGCATTCAACTTCATCCATGCCTGCACCCCGATTATGATGAGGCAGCGCAAGGGTTCCATCATCAACATGTCGTCGGTGGTAGGTGTGCATGGAAACGCAGGACAGTGCAACTATGCTGCATCAAAGGCCGGCCTCATCGCCCTTGCGAAGAGCATCGGTCAGGAGGTGGGAAGCCGTGGCATCCGTGCCAACGCCATCGCTCCTGGATTCATCGACACTGCCATGACCCAGCAACTGCCTGATGACGTGCGCAAGGAATGGATAAGCAAAATCCCACTTCGCAGGGGAGGCACTGTGGAGGACATCGCCAACGTCGCCACCTTCCTCGCCAGCGACATGTCGTCGTATATCACCGGACAGGTCATACAGGTAGACGGCGGAATGAATATGTAGATTTTTCTTTTCGTAACAATACTTTCTTATGAAAGTTCTTTACGAAGACAACCACGTCATCATTGTGTCGAAAGCAAGTGGTGAAATCGTCCAGGGAGACAAGACGGGAGACAAGCCACTGTCTGACACGGTGAAAGATTACATCAAGGTGGAGCACGGCAAGCCAGGCAATGTGTTTCTGGGCGTCGTGCACCGCCTTGACCGGCCTGTGGCCGGTGTGGTGGTCTTCGCCAAGACTTCCAAGGCACTGTCGCGTCTCAACGACATGTTCAGGGATGGCAGCATACACAAGACCTACTGGGCTGTCGTACAGGGAACGCCTGAGATAGAAGAGGCTACCCTTGAGGGCTGGCTCACCCGCAACGAGAAGCAAAACAAGAGTTATTTGCACTCTCGTGAGGTGCCCGGGTCAAAAAAGGCGGTGCTCAGTTATCGCCTTCTCTCCACCACCGAGCGCTACAGCCTGTTGGAGGTGGCGCTGCTCACAGGTCGCCATCACCAAATCAGATGCCAACTTGCAGGTATCGGTTGCCCCATCAAGGGTGACCTGAAATATGGTGCTCGAAGGTCAAATCCCGACGGGAGCATCTCTCTGCTGGCCCGAAAGGTGGAGTTTGAACACCCCGTTTCCCACATCACCGTCGTGGCGGAGGCACCTATTCCTGAAGACAACCTTTGGCGCGACCTCGTGGCTTCCATCAACACATCAACAGATTCTTCCATTAGCTTGACGACATGAAAAAGGCGATGAAATGGCTGGCCATTCTGTTGGTCACTCCCATACTGCTCTTCTTGCTGCTCACGCTGCTCTTGTATCTGCCTCCTGTGCAGAACTGGGCGGTGGACAAGGTGGCGGCATATGCCTCAGAGCAGACGGGAATGGACATTTCGGTCGGTCATGTCGCCCTAAGATTCCCCCTCGACCTTACTGCAGATGATGTGCGTGTCATCAAGGACAATGACTCCATCCCGGGAGTGCGCGACACCATTGCCGATGTGGGAAAACTGTATGTTGACATCCAACTCAAGCCGCTGTTCAAGAAACAAGTCGAAATCGATGCGCTGGGATTTGAGCGACTACGGCTCAATACCGACGGCCTCATCCCCGATGTGCGGGTGAAAGGCAATGTGGAGAAGGTTGACCTGCAATGCCACGGAGTGAATCTGAAGGAGTCGCTCGCCAATGTAGACCATGCCTTGCTCGACAGTGCGAAATTAGAGATATGCCTTGCCGATACCATGCCCCCTGATACGACAGAGACAGAGAACAACTGGCGCATCAGAGTGGCAGACCTTCAATTGAAACGCACTCAGATTGATTTGCGGATGCCAGGAGACACCATGCAGGTAAGGGGATATATCTCCGAGGCAAAGGCAAAAGAGGGAGATATCGATTTAGGGCAGGGCAAATACAAGGTGGGACAACTCGACTGCCAGATTCCGAGACTGCAGTATGACAACCGTTTCCATCCCGCAACCGATGGATTGGACGCCAATCACATAGAAGTGTCCGACATGGCGGTGAGGGTTGACTCTGTCTCTTACTCTGAAAGCGGACTGAAACTCGCGCTTCGCTCATGTTCCTTCAAGGAGAAAAGCGGGCTGCAGGTAGATGAACTCACTGCCAAGGTGGCATTGGA
>JAGCXX010000289.1 GCA_017961115.1 Prevotella sp.
TAAGGTCTTTCAATTAGCTGGTGAAGAATTACGTAAACTAATAGATACCGATGGTATGAGAGAACTTAAGCAAGCCATATCCGACCATCTCTTTTCTCAGGTCTATACACAATATCTTGATACATTTCGAATGACAACCAGAGAACGTTATAAGTGTTTACTCCTTCGTTGTCCTGAAATAGTACAAAGTATCAACCTAAAAGATATAGCCTCTTATCTGAAAGTTACACCCACGACTATCAGCAACATACGTAGAGAGATAACTTTTGGACTGTAATTTCTCAAAACGTTTTGAGAGTTTGCCGTCATGACGGTTCTTTTACTTTCTATTGTGCTTAGGATAACTGGTAAACTATTACCTTTGTACACAAAAAGCTCAATATGAATATCGTTATCATTGGAGCCACCTCTGGTATTGGTAAAGCTCTTTTCGAGAAATATGTAAATGAGGACAATAGAATAGGGCTCATAGGCCGACGTAAACATTTGCTTGACGAATTGCATCAGAAATATCCATCCAAGACTTTTATTGCTAAAGCAGACATTACCAATTTAGAAGAAATTGAACATGTGATTCAAACGCTTCACAAGGAGTTTGAGCACATTGATATTGCTATCGTGTGTGCTGGTATAGGTGAAATTAACGCCAAGCTCGCCTATGCCGTGGAGCGTCCAATTATTGATACTAATGTTGTTGGTTGGACGTTTGTTATTGACATGCTTTTTCATATCTTTGAGCAACAAGACTACGGTCATCTTGTTGCCATCACTTCTGCAGGTGGCTTGAGAGGTGAACCAATGGCTCCTGCCTATAGCGCGACTAAAGCCTATCAAATCAACTACATGGAAGCTTTGCGTAAGAAGGCTTTCATAAATGGAGGACATATAGTACTTACAGATATTCGCCCAGGCTTAGTTGATACCGCAATGGCTAAAGGAGAAGGATTGTTTTGGGTAATGCCTGTTGAGAAAGTTGCCCGTCAAATCATTGCTGTCATTCGTAAAAAGAAGTCCAAAGCCTACGTTACAAAACGATGGCATATATTAGCGATAATAAACAAATACATTCCTTATAGTATATACAAAAGGACGTAACATTAGGTCAACTCGTATATCATGAGCGTAACTTTTTCATCAGATTCAATGTCTCAAATATTTCTTGCGCTGCTCTTTCATTAACTCGTACATTTTCATATATGCAGCACAACGGATTATCAATCCACAGTCAGAAGCTTGAGACACCATTATACCTGTTTCTATATACCATCGGTATAATGCATACAGATACTTGAAATCGGAATATGATCTGCTTATCGTATCCTCCAATGCACAGAAGACATTGTCTTTATCACATGCGGGATAAATTTTTAGATTGGGATCTACACCTGCTTTTATCTTGTTAAGCATGCTATTGAAGTCGAGTTTTACGGCATCCATATACAAAAGCAAATCTGAGTTTTCAAAGCCCGCTTCTCTGAAATCTTTTGGTTCAAATCCCATTACTTCTTCGATGGTATCATACTCGTCTGGTATATAAAACATATCAGAGAACTCTTTGAAAGGTATAGATTTCCATTCCGGAATACCCATTTCTTTTTCCCAAAAATCCAGCATTGCCTTGGCACGCTTTCTCATTTCCATAACCACAGGCATATAATCTTCGGCATAATCGTCAGAGCCCCAAATGATTTCCTGACACTTTGCTATGGCATAGAAAGTTGGTGGAATGCCATTCTTTGATGGCTCTATCTTGGCACATGGCGGCAAATCTTGAACTTTTACGTGGTTTCTGACATAATCTACGTCAGCAAAGAACCAGGCTTCTGTCATTCTTTTGCCCTTTTGATTATCAAGCTTTTCATCATATTCAAGTTCCGAAGCCGGCTTGTCTATGCTATATTCTCTTGCTCTGTCCCAAAACTCTTTAAACTGCTTGTTAGAAAGTGGGGTGGTAAAATATTGACAGTTGTCAAAACGTTCCCACTGCTCAGGTGCCACTTTCATAAAATCGTCATATTCGAGCAACAGAGGTTTTTCATCATGTGCCATCAGCATAAAATAATTTGTTCTCGATATCATGTCGTATGCATTCTGCTCGTAATAAGTAAGCCTGTCTGGGATGTCATTTTCTTTCTTGGGCTTGTTGTCAATATTAATAGCCATTGATGTAGTTGTCCGCCTGATGTCTTGCGGGCGAGAATATTGACTATATCGAAAACGCTCGATGAACTTGTCGCTTGCTTCCTTTCTGTCTGTATGGAAATCAACATTTAAGTCCTCAAGAAGATTTTTGCCTATGTAGAATTTGCAAATTGGACCGAAAAGACCTACTTCATGATTATCATTGGGCGAAGTGAAATTGACATGTTCTCCCAAAATTAAAGTCAACAATACATTCACATCAATCTCCATCTGCTTTTCAATCCATTCTGAATTAAAAAATTCTTTCGCATTATCTATTCTTTCATCATCATCGTCCTCATAATAGACCTCGCCATCAACCATCTTTTGAACCCGATCTATCGTCTTTGCAAACAGCTTATAGTCTTCCCGGCATGCTAAGGACGTAATACGTATTTCATAACCATTATCCTCTAAACTGATATCTATCGGACGTGTAGAAATGCGATGCTGATAAAATTCACATATTTCTGGCTGCAAAAATTTCACTACCAATTGATAAACTCCATCAGCAAGTGAATCTAAGACATGATTATAGTCAAGGTCTTTTTTCTTAGTTCTAACTCTAATATTTATGCTCATAATAGTCGATTTTTATACGTTTGCGTTACACTATCTTTGAAAAAAAATCACTTGCCCACGCAGAAATGGGAGAAGATGTTCTCGAGTGTCTCTCCGGGTGTGATTGTTCCACCAACTATCTCTGCAAGGTGGTCGATGCAGGCGCGGAGGTCTTCGCTCAACAGGTCGCCGCTGATGCCGACTTGGAGGCCCTCCTCCACACGGAGAATGTCATCATGGGCCTTGGTGAGTGCCTCAAAATGGCGGAGACTGGTCACTACGACATCGTTTTGCGTGATGCTGGGGATATCGGCCGCTTTGTAGATGGCATCCTCTAAAGCATCCAAATGCAGATTGTGTTTGGCGCTGATTTCCACCACCGGTATGTCCTCCACGGCGTCTGACCTAGATGATGAGATGGGGGAGAAGGGTTGAAAAGTGGTGCCAGCATGAAGGTCAATCTTGTTCACCACGGCAATCAACTTTTTGCCTTCCGTCCGTTTCAGGATGTTTTCAGCCTCCTCTTCTGTTGGTAGGGTATCGGTGAGCCACAGCACGATGGCGGCTTCATCAAGTTTCTGGTATGTACGCTCTATGCCCAGTTGTTCGATAGCATCATTGGTGTTGCGGATGCCAGCAGTGTCGATGAAACGGAAGGTGACACCACCAATATTGATGGTGTCTTCTATCACGTCGCGGGTGGTGCCGTGAATGTCGCTCACAATGGCCTTGTCATCGTGGAGCAGTCGGTTGAGCAGTGTGCTCTTGCCCACATTGGTCTTGCCGATGATGGCGACGGGAATGCCCTGTTTGATGGCGTTGCCCTTCTGGAACGAGTCGGCCAACTTCTGAATGTGTGCATCTATGCGTTGTGTCAGCTGTAGCAACTCTGTGCGGTCGGCAAATTCGAGGTCCTCATGGTCGGAAAAGTCAAGTTCCAGCTCGAGGAGGGTGGTGAGGTGAAGCAGCTGGTCGCGCAATTCGATCAGTTGGTGGCTGAAGTTGCCTCGCAACTGACTCAGCGCCATCTTATGGGTTGTGGCATTGGAGGATGCGATGAGGTCTGCCACAGCCTCGGCCTGCGAGAGGTCCATCTTGCCGTTGAGGAAGGCGCGTTGGGTGAACTCACCGGGGCCGGCCTGTCTGCAACCATGACGAATGAGTTGTTGCAGAATAAGTGAAATGATGTAGCGCGAACCATGGCAGCTGATTTCTGCGGTGTCCTCGCCGGTATAGGAACGTGGGGCACGAAACAGCGTTACTACAACGTCATCAATTACTTGGTCCTTGTCATCGATAATACTGCCGTAATGCAAGGTATGGCTCCGGCAGTCAGCAAGCCGATGCCCTGTCGGAGAGGCAAACAGGGCATCTGTGATGTTGACGGCTTGGACACCTGATATTCTGATGGTCGCCATAGCACCCCCTGCGGCAGTGGCAAGGGCGCAGATGGTGTCGTCGCTCTGGTAGGTCATGAATTAAATGCGGTCGAGCACCTTCCCGATGAGGGTGTCGATGGAGTTCTTGTATTCCGTGTTCATCTCCTTGGCGTAGCGGTTGGCAATGACCATGCAGCAGGTCATGGCACGGTGGCCGAGGAGGGAGGCAAGGCCGGCGAGGGCTGATGACTCCATCTCAAAGTTGCAGATGCGCATGTCGCCGTATTCAAACGACTCCACCTTCTCGTTCTGCTTGGGGTCGGCAATGTTGGCACGCAGCACACGGCCTTGGGGACCATAGAATCCGCCGCATGAGATGGTGTAGCCACGCACCATGTCGTCCTGGGCTATCTGGTCGATGAGGGCGGCATCGGCCACGGCTACGTAGGGAGCGCCTTTGATAGGATCCCATTCCATATGTTTCTTGAAAGCCTCTTCCAAGTCGAGGTCGCACACCTTGTTGCGGTTGGCATAATAGTTGAGCAGGCCGTCGAAACCGATGCTCTTGACCGAAGCCACGAAGCAGCCGGTGGGTGTGAAAGGCTGAAGACCGCCGCAGGTGCCGATGCGCACACATGTCAGCGTGCGGTGCTCGTCGCGTTCGGTACGGGTTGAGTAGTCGATGTTGGCCAAGGTATCAAGCTCGTTCATCACGATGTCGATGTTATCGCATCCGATGCCATGGCTTTGGCAGGTGATGCGCTTGCCTTTATACGTACCCGTGATGGTATGGAATTCTCGGCTTTGCACCTCGCACTCGATGCTGTCGAAGTGGGCGGCCACGGTGTTCACGCGGGCAGGGTCACCGACAAGTACGACACGGTCGGCTAGTTGTTCGGGACGAAGATGAAGATGGAAACATGAACCATCTTGGTTGATAATGAGCTCGGATTCTGGAAAAAACTTTTTCATAATGCTCGGTTTTGGTTAAAAAGGGCAATGCCGCTGTTCTCGTTATTTGAAAAGACAAATATATCGATTATTTCCCAATAACCGTATCAATCTTTCGCCTTTTTAATAAAAATTAATGAAATGACAGCCATTTCTATTCCTCCACCATTTTCCCTGCCTTGTTGAGTGCGCGCCACATATTGGCGCGAGCTTCCGGATTCATTGCTTCGATGTCCGAGAAAAGACGGCGGATGGTGGTGCGGTGGGAGTCATGCTCATAGGGGCATTGCTTTTTCTGGTCTTGATATCCTCTGAGGTCTGCGTATGCCTTGATATCGGCCTCACGCATCATGCACAGCGGTCGGATGATGGTCAGCGGCATCTTGCGGAGTTTCAGACGGGCGGGCATCGAACCAAACTGTCCTTGGTAGAAAAGTCCCATCAGTGTAGTGTGCAGGATATCGTCCTGATGATGCCCAAGGGCGATTTTGTTGAAACCGAGTTCCTGTGCCACGTTGAACATTATCTTCCTGCGATACCATGAGCAGAGAAAACAAGGGGAGCGGCGTGTGTCGGTAGAGGCATCAAAACCTGTGGTGCGCACATGGAGGGTAACACCAAGGTCGTGGGCAAAAGTTTCCAGATAAGAGGTGTCGCTCTCATAATGAATGTTCTCCATGCGCACATGAAGGGCAGCCACCTCAAAACGGGGATGCTGGATGCGCATCCTTTTGGCGAGCAGCTCAAGCAGGCAGAGTGAGTCCTTGCCGCCCGACAGACCTACGAGGATGCGGTCATCGTCGGCTATCAATCCATAGGTGGCCATAGCCTTGACAAACCGCTCGTTGAGCCGCTTTTCCAGTTGTTGCTCAGTGGTGGGAGCAGGCATCGATGTCGGGGCTATTTCATGAACACCAGATAGACCGCGCAGATAATCAACAGAAAAGCGAGCAAATGATTCCAGTGGAGATTCTGCCCCTGGAACAATATGTTGGCTATTACTGCGAAAACACCGAGGCTGATGCACTCTTGGAGCACCTTCAACTGCACAAGGTTGAAGGGACCACCGTTGCCCTCAAAACCCAAACGGTTGGCGGGCACCTGACAGCAATACTCAAAAAAGGCGATGCCCCATGAGAACAAAATGACAGCAAACAGGGGCCAGTTGTGACTGACTCCTGATTGCTGCAAGCGAAGATGCCCATACCAGGCGAGTGTCATAAACACGTTGCTGGTGATGAGCAGGATAATCGTATAAAGACCGTTCATTGCTCTGTGGATAGTTGGGCATGCATGTTGGCGGCGGCAGCACGACCATCGCCCATGGCGAGAATCACAGTGGCTCCGCCGCGCACGATGTCGCCGCCAGCAAAGAGACCGTGGCGAGACGACTGCATATGCTCGTCAACCACAATGGTGTTCTTGCGGCCCAGTTCCAAACCTGCCACACTCTTGGGTACAAGGGGGTTGGGCGACACGCCGATGGCGACAATCACTTGGTCTACATCCAATGTCTTGGTTTCGCCTGTGGGTTCGGGACGACGGCGGCCGCTGGCATCTGGCTCGCCGAGACGCATCACCTCAAGGACGGCCTGTTTCACAGCACCATTCTCATCACCGATATATTCGATGGGGTTGTGAAGGGTGAGGAAATCGATGCCTTCCTCCTTGGCGTGCTTCACCTCCTCCAGACGGGCGGGCATCTCAGCCTCGCTACGGCGGTATACTAAGGTGACCTTAGCGCCGAGGCGCTTGGCGGTGCGCACGGAGTCCATGGCGGTATTGCCTCCGCCCACTACCATCACGTTGGTGGCAGGGTTGAGCGGGGTGTCTGTCGTTGGGTTGGCGGCATCCATCAGGTTGACGCGAGTCAGGTACTCATTTGATGACATGATGTTGATGAGGTTCTCGCCGGGGATATCCATGAAGTTGGGCAGACCAGCTCCCGAACCCACAAAGATGCCTTTGAAACCACCGTCTTCCAACTCCTGTATGCTGATGGTCTTTCCTACGATGCAGTCGGTCTGGAAATGCACACCCATCTTGCGTAGGTTGTCAATTTCCACATCAACAATGCGGTTGGGCAGACGGAACTCAGGGATACCGTATTTCAACACACCACCAATCTCATGGAGGGCTTCAAAAACATATACATCATAACCCAATTTCACCATGTCGCCGGCGAAACTGAGTCCTGCGGGACCTGAGCCTACCACTGCAATCTTGATACCGTTGCTGGGAGCAATCTCGGGAATGCTCATGTTGCCGCTCTCACGCTCGAAATCGGCAGCGAAGCGCTCCAGATAACCGATGGCGACGGCAGGTTCGTTCATCTTCAGGTGGATGCAGCGTGCCTCGCATTGTTTCTCCTGCGGACAGACGCGGCCGCAGACGGCGGGTAGGGCAGAGGTGTCCTTCAGCACCTTGGCGGCGGCGAGGAACTGTCCGCGCTCGATATTCTTCACAAACGA
>JAGCXX010000039.1 GCA_017961115.1 Prevotella sp.
TGCATGTCATCACAGATGACCTGCTCAATGAGCCAACAGAAATCGGCTATGAGAAAGAGCCAGACCTCAAGAAGCCTGCACAGGAAAGCGGAGAAGACGATGACAACCAGCCAACCGATGACGGCCAAATCATCGAGGACAATGGCATCATCGAGCAAGGTAATGTCATCGAGGACAACGGCATCATCGAGCAGGGCAATGTCATCGAGGACAACGGCATCATCGAGCAGGGCAATGTCATCGAGGCACCTACCGGAAATGCCGGAATATCCGGAGAACCCGGAAATACCGGAGAACCCGAAATGCCTGATGACAACGGTGGCGTAACCCTGCCTGATGACAACGGAGGCGTAACTTTGCCTGATGACAACGGTGGCGTAACCTTGCCTGATGACAACGGAGGTGTCACTCTGCCCAATGAAGATGATGGTTTCGTCATTGACGACAATGGAGGCATCACCCTACCCAATGAAGATGACGGCTTCAACATCGACGACAATGGTAGTGAAAGACCCTCCTCCAACGACGACGGTTTGATTATCGATGACCGCCGTGAGGTGAGGAGACAAAACACGACATTGCCGCCCACCATCAAGGCTGAACCTGTGCAAAAGGATGTCACCCTGCCAAAGTCGGACAAGTCAGACAAGTCGGACAGGTCGGACAAGACCAAGCGCCCCATCATCAAGCAAGAAAAGCCTGTGGTGAAACAAGAAAAGCCTGTGGTGAAACAAGAGAAGCCTGTTAAGAAGACAGAATCCAAGGCTGAGCCTATCAATCCAGACCGTGAAGACACAGGTATTGTGTTTGATGACGGCTTTGGCGAGGAACCCACTCCGACAACAAACAAGAAGGAGAAGAAAAAGGAAAAAGAACTGGAAGACATCTTCTTGGACGAGGAGTATTATGAATTAGACGGATTTTAAAAGAATCAGACGGATTTTTACAATATGAGTAACGGACAATTACTGTGGGTAGACGATGAGATTGAAGTGCTCAAGGCCCACATCCTGTTTTTACAAAAAAAAGGCTATGACGTGACTACCGTGAGCAACGGCACCGACGCCATCGACCAGTGCCGGCAGCAAACCTTCGACCTGGTGCTCCTCGACGAGATGATGCCCGGACTTTCTGGATTGGAGACGCTGCAGAAAATCAAGGAACTGCAACCCTCTACCCCCATCGTGATGGTAACCAAAAGCGAGGAGGAAAACATCATGGACCAGGCCATCGGCTCAAAAATCGCCGATTACCTCATCAAACCCGTCAACCCCAATCAAATCCTGCTGACACTGAAGAAAAACATCCACCGCAAGGAAATCGTCACCGAAGTGACACAGATAGGGTATCAGCAGAATTTCCTCGACATCTCAACACGCATCAGCGACTGCCGTTCCATCAATGACTGGAAGGACATCTACCGAACATTGGTGCACTGGGAACTTGAGCTGAGCAGCACCGACAGCAATATGACTGAGATGCTCCATACACAAAAGGAGGATGCCAACAATGGTTTTGCCAAATTCATCAAAAACAACTACCTCAATTGGGTTTCCCCATCTCAGGGAGGGCATGAGAACGACCGGCCGCTGATGAGTCCCGACATCTTCAAGCGCAAGGTATTTCCCCTGCTCGACAAAGGCGAGAAAGTATTTCTAATCGTCATCGACAATTTCCGATACGACCAGTGGCGCGTGCTGTCGGAGGAAATCGGCGACCTCTTCGATATCGATGAGGATATATACTGCAGCATTCTTCCCACCGCAACGCAATATGCCCGCAATGCCATATTCAGCGGTCTGATGCCCGACCAAATTGCCAAAATGTTTCCCGACCTATGGGTGGATGAGGATGAGGAAGAGGGGAAGAACCTCAACGAAGGACCTCTCGTGCAGACACAAATCAACCGTTTCCGCCGTCACCACAGTTTCTCTTACCATAAAATCAACGACTCGGTCGGAGCAGAGAACCTCATGCAGCAATATCGCAGTCTGGAGAAAAACGACCTCAATGTGGTAGTCATCAATTTCATCGACATGCTCTCACATGCCCGTACGGAGTCAAAGATGGTGCGCGAACTGGCCAGCAATGAGTCGGCCTACCGTTCCATCACCCTCAGTTGGTTTCGCCATTCCGTCATCTCTGAACTGTTCAAGGTGCTCTCACAGTCGGGCTACAAGATTGTGCTCACCACCGACCACGGCAGCATACGTGCCTCGAAACCCATCAAGATTATCGGCGACCGCAACACCAATACCAATCTTCGATACAAACTGGGAAAGAACCTGAGTTTCAGTCAAAAGGATGTCTTTGTGGTGAAAAATCCCAAAGCAGCACAGTTGCCAGCACCCAATTTGAGCACAACATACGTGTTTGCCACATGTGCGGACTTCTTTGCCTATCCCAACAACTACAACTACTATGTCTCTTATTACAAGGACACATTCCAACACGGCGGCATCTCCATGGAAGAGATGCTCATTCCTATCGTCACACTCACTCCACGAAAGCGATAACCTATGACCACCATACAGATATCCTCTTTAGAGACCATACGCGAGAGCGCACGCACGTTTATCAACAATATGGGCAACAACACCATCTTTGCTTTTTACGGCAAGATGGGTTCGGGCAAGACCACTTTTATCAAGGCACTTTGCGAGGAACTGGGAGTCGAGGATGTGGTCACCTCCCCCACTTTCGCCATTGTCAATGAATACCGTTCCGCCACCACCGCCGAACTCATCTACCATTTCGATTTCTACCGCATCAAGAAATTGGAAGAGGTATACGACATGGGATATGAGGACTATTTCTACAGCGGCAGCCTATGCCTGATAGAATGGCCTGAACTCATCGAGGAATTGCTGCCCGAGGATGCAGTCAAGGTGTTTATTGAAGAACTGCCTGACGGAAAGAGGGAATTGAAGATAAAAGATTAAAAATTAAAAATTAAAGATTAAAAATTAATATTTAAGATTAAAGATTGGAAATCGGGCATTCACTTTTTGTTGCGTTTTTTCGGAGAAAAGGATTTGCGATGCCGGTAGAAATAGCAAGACACTTTATATAATCCAAAACCGAAGAGCAACCAAACGCCAATCAAGATTATCCATGTTTTTAAAGAGGTCGGTTGGGTTAAAAGGTTATGCAACAGGTCGTAGAGGTCATTCAATCCGGAGAACACCGCCAACAATAAGACACTGAGTGTGATATATACCCCAAAGCGCTCCTTTGCATCAACGTTCTGTTGATGCAGTCTGTCAATATCTTTCTGCATTTGTTCTTTCTCTTCATCATACTCCTGCTGCAGACATTTGCTGAGGATGTTCATCTTGTTGTCTACCTCATTGAGCAGCAGTTCCACCCCCAAATTACGTGTGCAGAGTCGGTAGAATTGATTGTGCTGTGAGATGTCAGACACAGCAGAATAGAATGTATTGACCTGTATTCTCGAAAGGCGTTTGTAGAGGTCGCGAAGGTTGCGCAGCGGCACGATGATATTGCCATCTTTGGTGTTGTCAATACCGCCAAGCTCACGCACCATATTGAGCAACGACATACGCTGCACATAAGCTAGAATATAAATCCAGAAATAGCGTTTATCGACAGATTTCTCCTTGAAACGCTCGATGAACCTTCCATCATCATTTTTCGAGCGTATGGTGAGGATGGAGCCCCCCTCGACACTCGATCCCACATAGATATTCTTGAAGGTCTGCATATAGACCTTTTCCTGTTCGTTGTCAAGTATTTTGAAATTGGCATGTTCCCCCCTGACGATGCGGATGAAGTCGCAATGGAAGTCGGCATTGTCGAGTCCGTCCTCAGGCACCATCATCTCGTCAATCTGGAGGTAAGTGAAGATGTGGCTCTTCTTCTTGTTGAACCGCTCATATCGGATATGCATCAGGCTGAGCATGAAGTCGATGATGTCGGAAAAGCTGAACGAGAAGTTCTCATAATCGGAAATGCCGTTGCTGCTGGGATTATCCATGTTGAGCACCTGGTAGATGGTGTTGCAGGTATTGACCAGCGCCTTTTTCTCCGACTGGAGGAAGCGTTCCATCTTCGGCTCGCGTTGCATGCTCTCCATGACCTGTATGCCACAAGAGCGCAGCGGCATCACCCGTTTCCTGGTGCGCTTGCTCTTGACGAGCACGTTGTTGGCCGCCATGAAATCAAACATGGTGATTGGCGTTTTGAGTACATCCGGCATGCCCTGTTTGCTGACGACCCGTTTGTTCAGCGTATTGAAAGCCAGAGGGATGACGAGCAGTCCCACTGATGCGTCGGGATAGATCATCAGCTTGGGCGAGTCGAAGGTCATGGTCCTGCCATTCTCGGCTATCTTGAACGGGATGTACCTGTAGCCACCGCAGACGTTGTAGCCCCCGATGTATTCCGTGTCCTTGAGGCGCAGGCAGAACTCCTGCTCGAGGAGTTTGTTGATCATGATTTTCCGGAGTGTCTGCCCATCGTGCTGCAGGTGATAGTCCATGAGCACCTCTCTCCTAACGGATTTGTCGATGGAGCCCCATTTCTCCGCCAGCGAGTCCTCCTCCGACGGCTGCATCCTCATGGCAGGATGTCCGAGCAAGAACTTTCGGAACTCTTGGTCGTTTTCCAGCAAGTCGGTGATGTCTTTCCTCAGGGGCGGTTCCTTAAGGGAGTAAACCAAGAACTCATAGTTGGATCTTGCCCCCGTTCCCTTCCCCTTGGTGACCGAGGACATGAGGAAATCCTGGATGTGCCGATAGAACACATCATTGTCAATCTTCATCACGGTGCGTTCCCAGAAAGAGTCGTCAGGCAGGGCGAAGTTGTCGGCACCGATCTTGCCATCGAGGGCGAAGGGGATGATGAGGTAGCTCATCGCCTCATGGGCATAGAGGGAGTGGAGTTCATAGGGGGGCGTGTCCATGTTGTGCTGAATGTTTTGCAAAAGCAAAATTAAAGAATAAAAATGAGAGGTGTATGTTTTTAGCACTATATTTTTGCGGAGCACCCCAAAAATTATAATTTTGTAGGCTATAACAAATGGAGGAGAATGATAATAATGGAGGAGAATGAGAGATGGCAATGGCAAGAGCCGGGCACGGCATGGAAGGGCATGGGGGTGTATCACATTACACTGACAGTGCCATCACGCAAACCTCTGCTCGGCACACTGGTGACACCTGATGGCGACCCCTCGAAGGCCCGGATAGAGCGGACTGCCTTGGGCAATGCCATTGTTGAGGAGCTTTTTGTGATGTGCAAGCACTATCCGGCAGTCCGCATTCTGCAGTTCTGCCTTATGCCCGACCACCTACATGCAGTCATCCACGTGACACAGAGGATGGACACAAGCATCCGCAGCGTGATTAGAGGATACTGGCAAGGCGCCAAGAAGCTTGGCAGGGCTTACACTTCGGCTGTTGCTCCCGAATTAAATTCGGAAACAATGAACGAAGGGGGCTTCCCCTTCCCTATTTTTACTGAGCGGCCTTTTATCCGCCCCTTGTCGCGCAGAGGACAATTGAAGACAATGATCCGCTATGTTCAGATGAACCCACAACGGCTGGCCACCAAGCGCCTCAGACCCGGATATTTCCGGGTGCAGGAGGATATTGAGATTGGCGGTCGGAAATATGATGGCGTGGGCAATGTCGCAATTCTGATGGAGAGAAGGCTTGCCACCGTCCATGTGCGGAGCACGATGGTGAAGGCAGCGGCACAAGGTGACGACATACCACTGCGCAACTATATGAACAGCCGAGTGCTGATGGCTCGAAAAGGGGTAATCATGGTGTCGCCTTTTATCTCACCACAGGAGAAACAGGTGATGCAGGTGCTGCTACAGGAAGGATACCCTCTCATCCTCCTCACGAATAATGGCTTTCGCAATTACTACAAGCCAGCAGACAACCTTTTTGATGCTTGTGCGGAAGGCCGTTTGCTTATACTCAGTCCATGGCATCACAACGAAGGGAAACGCCACATCAGCCGTTCAGAATGCGTGGCTCTCAACGCAATGGCTGAAGAGACCTGCAAAGATCTGAATGACACAGATGACGGTGAGTAAGGAGTGTTATGCCCCTGCCGACCAAATCTTTTTAGCCAATCATTTTGCCATGCGGGCGAAAAGTCTTACCTTTGTGCATTCAAAGACAAACTATCCTACATGAAAGCAATAAGAACCATTCTACTTACTCTCTTACTGACCCTCACGGGACTGTTATCTACCAGCAGCCAGACCACCTCATGGACAGCCGACAATGGCAATGGCACCTTTACCAACCCCTTGTTTTATGATGAGTTCAGCGACCCCGACATCCTCCGGGTGGGCGATGACTACTACCTTGCGGGTACTACGATGCACACTGTACCAGGACTTGTGATTCTCCACTCAAAGGATTTGGTCAATTGGGAAAACATTTCTTACTGTTTCGACCGTTTCGATTTCACAGAGGACCGTTTCTCACTGAAGAACCATGAAGAAATCTATGGGCAGGGAGTATGGGCACCATGTATCCGCCATGCCAACGGCCAGTTCTATGTCTATACAAACGTCAACGGCAAGGGGCTGCAATGCTACACTTCGAAGGATATCCATGGTCCGTGGGAGCATCATAACATGAAAGGCAACATCTATGACCTGAGCGTGCTGTTCGATGATGACGGTAAGATTTACGCCATCCACGGTTATGGCGAAGTGAAATGCACTGAATTGGAACCCGACATGAGCGGTCCGAAAGAAGGCACGACCAAGACCATCATCCCAGAAGGCAACGGTGTGGGTGAAGGTCATCACATGTATAAAATCGATGGGATGTACTACCTGATTTCCACAGACTACCGTCCCAACGGACGCACCCTCTGCTCCCGGTCGAAATCTATTTGGGGACCGTATGAGACACGTGTCATCACTGCCGACGAGAACTATGGCTATCATGCAGCATCGCTCACACAAGTGCCAAGAGGCGAGAAATACCGCATCGGTCATGATGGCACCAAGTTCGGACTGGGACCGGTGGACAAAGATGCCACCGCCTGCTCCAACGCCCATCAGGGCG
Organism: Prevotella sp.; assembly: GCA_017961115.1. Taxonomy (GTDB): domain Bacteria; phylum Bacteroidota; class Bacteroidia; order Bacteroidales; family Bacteroidaceae; genus Prevotella. The sequence continues at coordinate 7,059 of JAGCXX010000039.1, forward strand.
GCATTGTGCAAGCCACCGATGGCACATGGTGGGCACTGCTCATGCAGGATTTCCACTCAATTGGCAGAACGGTCTGCCTGATGCCCATGACCTGGGAAGACGGTTGGCCTATGGTGGGACTCAAAGGCAACTATGGACGCGCCCCCCGCACCTGGTTCAAACCCGGTTCACAGATGGGCAACAATACGGCAGAGCCACGTGCGCCCTACCAGCGCAATGACAATTTCGACGGGAAATCGCTCGGTCGCGTATGGCAGTGGAACCATAATCCAGACGACCGGATGTGGAGTCTGAAGGGAGGCCGTCTGCGCCTGAACACAATGCCAGCCGAGCAACTGATGTGGGCACGAAACACCCTCACCCAGCGCGTCATCGGTCCTCAAAGCATCACCACCGTAGAACTAAGCGTGAAAGGGCTGAAGGATGGCGATGTGGCCGGTCTGGGCAACATCAACGTGCCCTGCTCATGGATTGGTGTGGTGAAAAAAGACAAATCACTCATCCTAAGATGTTTTGAGCAGCTGACCAACGATACCATCGACATGGATGTCGACCTTCCCAAAGGCAAGATATGGTTGAGGATGACAGGTGACTACGATAATGACCAGGCACAGTATGCCTATTCTACCGACGGCACCACATTCCAATCTTTAGGACGCATGATGCCACTGAGTTACCAACTCATCACCTTCCAAGGTTCACGCCATGCCCTTTTTGCCTTCAATATCAGAGGAAAGAACGGTGGTTATGCCGAGTTTGACAATTTCACCGTCGAGGAGCCGATGGCTGACCGTTCTGGCAACATCCCTTATGGCAAAACTTTCCGGATAATCAATATGGCGACAGGCCGTCCAGCCATCTGCGACCCACACGGTCTGCTCTACGACACCCGTACCAACGACCGCAGGCCCCAGACACAGTTCCAAATCATTGACCAGGGTTCAGGCAAAGTGTCGCTGAAATGTGCCGACGGCCGCTATATCAAGGTGTATGGAGAAGGTCTCCCTGGTGACGTCCGTTTCACTACCGACCCCAATGAAGCCGAAGTTTTCCTCTGGCAGGATTATCTTAACCAAGAGTTCATGCTCCTCTCCTTGCGCAACCACCTCTATATCGGCAAAAGCCCCAGCACAGGAAGTCCCTATTCGATGGACTTCAAAGGCAGCGACCCGGCACGCCGCAATGGCAGTGTGTTCAATTGGGAAGAAATCAGCGAATAGCCAAACTACAAAAACAAGAAATATGAAACGACTTTTAATGATTTTATTGGCCATTGCCCCCCTGACCATGATGGGACAAGGCACGATAACAATGAGACGAGTGTCCGTACACGACCCGTCGATTGTCCTCAACGAAGGCAACAATTACTGGTATATTTTCGGAAGTCACCGCGCATCGGCCTGGTCGAAGGACCTGATGAACTGGACCACCTTCACCGCACAATGGGCCAACGCAAGTTCTACAAACGCGCAAAACCGTGTCGCCTTCCTCACCCAGGAAGTCAAATCGGTGACCATCAATGGCCAGGAGGTGGACTTCCCCAATTTCAATGCCATGCAATGGTCGGCAGCCTATGGCGATGGCTACACCGTTGACGGCAACATGTGGGCACCCGATGTCATCTGGAACAAGAAGATGGGGAAATGGTGCATGTATCTGAGCATCAACGGTCCGAAATGGAACTCCAGCATTATTCTGCTGACAAGCGACGATGTGCGGGGCCCATACCGCTATCAGGCACCCGTTGTGATCAGCGGTTTCAATGTGAGCGATGACGAAGGTGTCAGTTACAAAAAGACCGACCTTGAGTTGGTGACGGGTCCATTGACCTCCTTGCCCGCCCGCTACAAACGTGGCAACAACTGGGGCTCATACCTGCCCCACTGTATCGACCCCTGCGTTTTCTATGACGAGGAGGGCCAACTGTGGATGTCGTATGGCTCATGGAGTGGCGGCATCTGGATTCTACGTCTCAACGAGGACAACGGTCTGCGTGACTACGACACCACATATTCCATCCAAGGGTCGGGACAGAACATGACCAGCGACCCCTATTATGGCAAGAAAATTGGCGGCGGATGGTATGTCTCGGGGGAGGCCAGCTATATCGAGCACATAGGCGGTTACTACTATATGTTCATCACCTATGGTGGTCTGGAACAGGCTGGTGGCTATCAGATGCGCGTGTTCCGCTCACAGAATCCCGACGGACCATATACCGACCCCAAGGGCACCAACGCCATCTTCACATCCTACAAGCTCAACTTCGGTCCAGGCAGCGACACCCGAGGCGAGAACATCTTTGGGGCTTATGGCAGTTGGGGCAACATGAGCGACGGCGAGCGCTCACAGGGCCACAACTCCATTATCGCCGCTCCCGACGGGCGCACATACCTCGTCTACCACACCCGTTTCCAGAATGGTGGCGAGGGTCATCAGGTGCGTGTGCATCAAGTCTTCCTCAACCAAGACGGATGGCTTTGTGCCGCCCCCTTCGAGTATACAGGTGAAATAACCACCGATAACGACATCGCCAATCAAGAGATGTTCAGCACAGGCTATATAGCCGGCGACTATCAGTTGCTGGTCCACCGCTACGGTCTCAACCACGAGAAGAAGGAATTGGTGACACCGGTCAGCATCACGCTCAATGCCAACGGCACCATCAGTGGTGAAAGGACAGGACGTTGGGAGATGGTACCTGGCACCTGCTACATATCCATGACCATCAACAACATCGTATACAAGGGGGTAATGGTAATGCAGACGATGGAGCCAAAACGCCAGCGTGCTGTTGCTTTCACCGGCGTGAGTTCTACAGGCAGCACAGCATGGGCATACAAGGCGGTTAACTCCGAACCCACCAGCATCAGGGATATAACCAACCATCAGAAGCGCTCCAACAAAGGCATATTCGACCTTCAGGGCCGCCGTCTGCGCGACATGAGCACGCAAAGGGAAGGACTCCGTCCGGGCATCTATATCATCGACGGCAAGAAGGAGGTGGTTGGGAAACGCTGATGACGTGGCGAAAATGGTTAATTATCATTAATTTATAAAGAATAGCCCTACCTGCTGATAAGAAAACGCCACAAACCGTCTTTTGTTTGACGAAAAATGAGTAATTTTGCAGCCGATTTTCGATCAACATAAAGTCCAACTTTATTAATTCATTTATTTTTTAATTCACATTTATGTCTAACTTTAAAGAAGTCCAGCCACTCGATAACTTCAACTGGGAAGAATTTGAGAATGGCACAATGGGCGAAACAAGCCAAGAAGAGCTTGCAAAAGCTTACGACGAGACACTCAACAAAGTGAGCGAGCATCAGGTTGTTGAAGGTCGCGTTATCTCTTTCGACAAGAAAGAAGTAGTCGTGAACATCGGCTACAAGAGCGACGGTATCATCCCCGCCAGCGAATTCCGCTACAACCCCGACCTGAAGGTTGGTGATATCGTAGAGGTTTACGTAGAAAATCAGGAAGACAAAAAAGGTCAGTTGATTCTTTCCCACAAGAAGGCTCGCCTGAGCAAGAGTTGGGAGCGTGTCAACGCCGCCCTCGACAACGAGGAAGTCATCACCGGTTACATCAAGTGCCGTACCAAGGGTGGCATGATTGTCGACGTGTTCGGCATCGAGGCCTTCCTCCCCGGCAGCCAGATTGATGTGCACCCCATCCGCGACTACGATGTGTTCGTAGGCAAGACAATGGAGTTCAAGGTGGTGAAAATCAACCAAGAGTTCCGCAACGTGGTGGTTTCACACAAGGCACTCATCGAGGCAGAGCTTGAGGCACAGAAGAAAGAGATCATCTCCAAGATGGAGAAGGGTCAGATTTACGAAGGAACCGTCAAGAACATCACCACCTACGGCGTATTTGTCGACCTGGGTGGCGTAGACGGACTCATCCACATCACCGACCTGTCATGGGGCCGCGTGAGCGATCCTCGCGAGGTGGTGGAGCTCGACCAGAAGATCAACGTTGTGATTCTCGACTTCGACGACGAGAAGAAGCGCATCGCCCTCGGTTTGAAGCAGCTCACTCCGCATCCATGGGATGCACTCGACGAGAACCTGAAGGTGGGCGACCTCGTGAAGGGCAAGGTAGTCGTCATTGCCGACTACGGTGCATTTGTTGAGATTGCTCCGGGTGTTGAGGGTCTGATTCACGTCTCCGAGATGAGCTGGAGCCAGCATCTGCGCTCTGCTCAGGAGTTCATGCACGTAGGCGACGAGGTGGAGGCCGTTATCCTTACCCTCGACCGCAACGAGCGCAAGATGTCTCTCGGCATCAAGCAGCTGAAGGAAGATCCATGGGAGAACATCGAGGAGAAATATCCTCTTGGTTCAAAGCACACCGCCAAAGTCCGCAACTTTACCAACTTCGGTATCTTTGTTGAGCTTGAGGAAGGTGTCGACGGTCTGATTCACATCAGCGACCTGTCATGGACCAAGAAGGTGAAGCA
>JAGCXX010000290.1 GCA_017961115.1 Prevotella sp.
ACTTGTTTTTCTTTTCATTTCCGAGCGAAAGTAATTTCGACGAAGTCAAAATCATAAAATAATCGAGTGAAATGCAAAAGGAAAACTTGTTTTTCTTTTCATTTCCGAGCGAAAGTAATTTCGACGAAGTCAAAATCTCAAAAAATGAGCCAAGAATGATAGTCCGACCAGTCCGACTAGTCCGACTAGTCCGACTAGTCCGACTAGTCCTCCCTGTCCTCCCTGTCCTCCCTGTCCTCCCTGTCCGACAATCAAAAAATCTTCATCGATGTATAGGCGATAAATGCATATCGCAGCACCTTGCCTAAGAAAACGCTGATGCTGCTGATCCACGGATTAGCCCTCATCAGACCTAATAGGATGCAGATGGCGGTGCCGATGACGGGCAGGAATGCGAAAAACCCCATCCATGCGCCACGTCCGCCAACGAAACGGCGGGCCTTGTCCAGACTGTCCTTTTTCACATGAAGGTAACGCTCTATCCACTCCATCTTACCTAAGTGCCCTATCCAGTAGTTGAACATACTGCCTGCCCAGTTGCCGATGGTGGCATAGATGAGCAGGGGAATAGGCTCAAGACCGGCGGCAATGAGTCCCATCATCACCGCCTCACTGCTGAAGGGCAGGAAACTGCCGGCTATAACGGCAGAAATGAACATGCCTGTATAGCCATAGCTGACAAGAAAGTCAAGGAGGGTTCCCATACGTTGAGGGTGATGATGGCAAGGGTGATGAGGATGATGAGGTGATAGCTGATGTTGGTGAGCCAGGTGTGGGTCAGCGTGAGGTAGTGGGCTATCAGCGGACTGGTATTGACGATGAGGATGCTCAGCCACAACTTGTGGTGCTGGGGCTGAAGGGCAATGGCAGCCATGGTGAGCAGGGCGGTGACGATGAATATCTCATGGAGCAGGCGCGTGCGGATTTTGTCTTGATAACCACTGCTGAGGTAGTGACAGATGCCGATGACGGCTAACAAGGCGGTCCAACCAATGGCAAGCCACTCGTGCACACCCAACATCGACCAGTCGCCGAGTGGCTCAAAGGTCCACAGTTGATTGAAGTGGGTGACGGCGGTGGCAGGACCTTGAAAGTAGAGGATGAAAGGGCCACCCAACCAATAGGGGGTGGCGATACCGAGCAACGATGCCCAAAAAGTGCGTGCATTAAGTGCGCGCAGACAGGTGCCCATGAGCACCCAGAAGACGGGAACATACCACAGCACTTGGACAAACACCATACTGGCCAGGCCAACGCAGAAAAAACCATAGAACACCCACCCGGGCGATTCATCGTGCTGCCGGCAGTGGAAGAGCGTATACCAAAGCGCTATCATGCAGAGCTGCATGATGCTGCACTCAATGTCGGGGAAGAGGAAGATGGAGACTGCCACCAAGAGGAGGTACATCGATGGGGTGGCCTGACTGACGACACGTAGCAACTGGTTGCTGCTGCTAAGTTCTGCAAGTAGCGCTGTAGACACTGCGAGACAGATGGTCTGTATCCACCAGCCACCTTCCACCACCCCTGCAAGGTAGAGGGAGGCGGCCATGACAACAGCCACCAAGGGGAGCAGCATCTTGCTCTCCATCACAGTATTCTGAAATCGCTTATATGCCATCTTTGATTTCTCCGACCTGTCTGACCTGTCCGACCTGTCCGACTTGTCTGACTTGTCCGACTTATAAATCCCTGCCTATGTCGCTGCGGAAATATTTATCCTTGAAGACTATCTTCTGGGCTTCTTCGAAACTCTTGCGTAGGGCTTCTTCCTTGTTGATGCCATAACTGCTCACAGCGATGACACGGCCGCCTGCCGTCACCACGCGCCCTTCGGCATCAAGGGCTGTACCGCTGTGAAACACGATGGAGCCTTCTACTTCGTCGATGCCGCTGATGGGATAGCCTTTTTGGTAGGCTTGGGGATATCCGCCGCTGACAAGCATCACGCAGACAGCGGAGCGCTCGTCAAACTCCACTTTGCGGCGGTCGAGGTCGCCGGCTGCCACGCCTTCGAAGAGGTCGACAATGTCGCTCTTCAGACGGAGCATCACGCTCTCTGTCTCAGGATCGCCCATACGGCAGTTGTACTCGATGACCATGGGGTCACCTCCCACGTTGATGAGGCCGAAGAAAATGAATCCCTTGTAATCGATGCCCTCGGCGGCAAGCCCCTCTACGGTGGGGCGCACGATGCGGTCCTCAACCTTCTGCATCCACTCGGGAGTGGCGAAAGGTACGGGAGTGACGCTGCCCATGCCGCCAGTGTTGAGTCCGGTGTCACCCTCGCCGATGCGCTTGTAGTCCTTTGCCTCTGGCAGCAACTGATAGTGACGCCCGTCGGTGAGGACGAAGACGGAGCACTCGATGCCACTGAGGAACTCCTCAATAACAACACGGGCAGAGGCATTGCCGAACATACCGCCAAGCATGTCGCGCAACTGGGTCTTGGCTTCCTCGAGGGTGTCGACGATGAGCACACCTTTTCCGGCGCACAACCCGTCGGCTTTCAGCACATAGGGAGGGGTGAGTGTTTCGAGGAAGGCGATGCCCTCTTCGAGTTGATTGCCATCGAAAGTACGGTAGCGGGCGGTGGGGATATGATGGCGCTGCATGAATGCCTTGGCAAAGTCCTTGCTGCCCTCGAGTACGGCACCCTGGGCAGATGGACCGATGACAGGGATGTGGGCGGTGAGACGGTTGGAGGCGAAATGGTCGTAGATGCCTTTCACCAGAGGGTCTTCAGGTCCTACCACCACCATGTCGACGGAATGGCTGACAGCGAAGTCCTCAAGGGCTTCGAAATTGTCGGCCTTGATGGCAACATTCTCTCCCACGGCTGATGTTCCGGCATTGCCAGGGGCAATGTAGAGCTTGTCTACTTTCTCACTCTGTGCGATTTTCCATGCAAGGGCATGCTCGCGCCCTCCGCTGCCTAATAATAAGATGTTCATAATGCTTATAATAATATTTTTTTTGTTGTCCGCCTCGTCCGACTTGTCTGACTCGTCCGACCCGTCCGACAGATTATTTCAGATATTTCAGGAAATAATCGGTAATGTGTTCATGCAGATGCACGCTCTTGCGCCCGCGCATATTGTGCGGCTCTCCCGGATAGACGAAGAAGTCGGGGTGAGTCCCTTCCTCGATGCAGGCGTCGATGAACGAGAGGCAGTGCTGTGGTACCACCGTCTTGTCGTTCATGCCTTGGATGATGAGCAGATGCCCCTTCAGGTCCTTCGCCTTGCTGAGGAGTGAGGTCTTGGCATAGCCGTCGGGGTTGTCCTGCGGGGTGTCCATGTAGCGCTCGCCATACATCACCTCATACCATTTCCAGTCGATGACGGGACCGCCAGCCACGCCCACCTTGAAAACGTCGGGGGCGGCGGTCATGAGAGTGATGGTCATATAGCCTCCGAAACTCCATCCATGGACGCCGATGCGGTCGGCATCAACGTAGGGCAGTGACTTCAGGTACTTGATGCCGCACAACTGGTCGGCGGTCTCTACCTGACCGAGTTGGCGGAAGGTGGCTTGCTCGAAGGCGAGACCTCTGTCCTTGCTGCCGCGGTTGTCGAGGATGAAGAGCAAGTAGCCCTTCTGCGCCATGTAGGTCTCCCAGCCACGTGACATCCAGTGCCAGCGGGCCTCCACGTTGCGGGCGTGCGGCCCACCATAGACATACACCACAGTGGGATATTTCTTTGTGGGGTCGAAGCCGGTGGGCTTCACCATGCGGTAATAGAGGTCGGTCACTCCGTCGGCAGCTTTGATGGTGCCGCAGCTGTATTCGGGCACGTTGTAGCCTATCCATGGGTCGGGGGCATTAAACAACTCGCGCTCGCCCTTTTGTCCTAGGGTAAGCAGGGAGATGCGTCGTGGCACATCGGGCTCGGTGTAGTTGTCAAACATATAAAGTCCGGAGGCGGAGAGAATGGAAGTGTGACGCCCGTCTTCCTGATAGACATTGGCATGGCAGCCGCGCCCGTTGTCGAGTAGCGTGCGGCGCCCATTGGAGAGGCTCACCTCATAGAGGTTGTTTTGCACGGGACTGGCTTCGGTGGAGAGGATGATGACACTCTTGCGCTTCTGACAGAACCCGATGAGGTCGAGCACCACCCATTCGCCGCTGGTGAGTTGCTTGAGTTGCTTGCCGTTGGTGTCCATCAGATAGAGATGGTTGTAACCGTCTTTCTGACTCTGCAGGATGAACTTGCTGGCATCCCAGGGCAGGAAAGTGATGGGAACAAGGGGCTCGGCATATTTGTCGTTTCGCTCACTGTAGATGACACCCTTGCATTCTCCTGTGATGGCGTCATAGACGGTGAGTTCGATGTCGGTCTGGTCGCGGTTGAGTTCTTGGATAAACAGTTGTTTGGAGTCAGGACTCCACTGGATGTTGGTGAAATAGCGGTTGACGGGGTCGGCAGTCTTCAGATAGAGTGTCTTGCCGGTGGCGAGGTCATGTACGCCGACCGTCACTACATGGCTCGTCTCGCCTGCCATGGGGTATTTGTCGGGCTCATAGGTGGCGATACGTGTCGAGGTGTTCACTTGGGGGTAGTCGGTCACCATGCTTTGGTCCATGCGGTAGAAGGCAAGGCGCATACCGTCAGGACTCCAGAACGTGCCTTTGTAGATACCGAATTCGTCGCGGTGGACACTTTGTCCATAGACAATCTCGCGGCTGCCGTCTTTCGACAGTTGGGTGACGTGTCCGTCGCGGTCGGCTACATACAGTTGATGCCCGTCCACATAGGCAAGGGCGCGGCTGGCGGGCGACCAGTCGTTCACGCTGTAGGCGGAGGACTGTCGCCAAACGATGGCTTTCTTTTCCCAGTCATACAGCAGGCGCTCCTTGGGACCGTCGATGACGGCGATGGTGGAGCCAGGGTAGGGGAATGTGGCGCCGATGAGGGAATACAACTGGTTGTCTTTGCCGATGGTGGCATTCACGTCGTCGAGTGTAAACAGGGCGGTGTGTCCTAAGTCTTTGGTGCTGACGGTCTCGCAGACATCATGGGCGGTCTTCACCAAGATGTCACCCCACCAAACGTATGTCTCGTTGGCGGGTGACATCTTGCGGTAGTTCTTGCCGCCGTAGTTGAGGTCTTCGAGAGTTAGGGGCTTGAGCTGTGCCATAGCAGGGTGGGAAAGGAGGGTCAGCAACAGAACTGTCGTAAAAAAACGCAGTATTTTAATCATCGTCGTCTCTCCTCCTGTCGTTGCGTTTCCTGTCAGAATGATTGCCTCTGTCGCGGTCGTAGCGCTTGCCTCTGTCACCGTCAAAATGCTTTCCTCTGTCTCGGTCAAAGCGCTTGCCACGGTCTCTGTCACGGTCAAAACGTCTGCCACGGTCGCCGTCACGGTCTCTGTCTCTGTCTCTGTCAAAACGTTTGCCTCGTTCACCATCGCGTCTGGGACGGCGTTCACTGTCTCTGTCTTCCTTGCGCCCGAATCCCTCGATTTTATGATGGTGGAAAGTGAAGGTGCGGATGTCGCCTTCTTCGTTTTCTGCCTCCTCGTCGAGGCGCTGCTTAAACTCGCGGTTCTTCTTGAAACGGTGCTTCTCCGACATGGCGGCACGCTCCTCGTCGGTCTTCACCACGCCGCCGTCGCTGCGGAACTCCCTGAGCTTGCCCTCGAAGATGGTGTACTTGCGGAACTCACATTCCAGTGAACCGTTGTAGACAGGGATTTTGATGGAGGGACGCAGACCTATCTGCTCAAAGCATTCCTCACGGTAACTGAGTATCCAGGCCTCGTTGCCGATGAAGGCGTGCTTCAGTTTCTCGCCGATGGTGCGGTAGGTGTCGAGCAGGTTGGGGGTGGAGATGCGCTCGCCGTAGGGCGGGTTGGTCACCATGATGCTCTTCTCTGCAGGTTGGGTGAAGTCCTTGATGTCGGCTTGGTTGACCGTGATAATCGAGGTGAGACCGGCTGCCCTTACGTTGAGGCGGGCAGTGTTCACGCATTTCATGTCGATGTCGTAGCCGTAGATGTGGTGGTTGAACTCCCGCTCTTTGGAGTCGTCGTTGTAAATCATGTCGAAGAGGTCGGCGTCGAAGTCCTTCCATTTCTCAAAGGCGTAGCTCTTGCGGAACACACCGGGTGAAATGTTGCGGGCAATGAGGGCTGCCTCGATGAGCAGAGTGCCAGAGCCGCACATAGGGTCGATAAAGTCTGTCTCACCACGCCAGCCGGTCATCAGAATCATGCCGGCGGCAAGCACCTCGTTGAGGGGCGCCTCGCCTGACTCCTGGCGGTAACCGCGCCGGTGGAGTGACTCGCCGCTGGAGTCAAGGCTCAGCGTACCGTCGTCCTCGGCGATGTGGATGTGCAGCCGGATGTCGGGGTTGGCCACGGAGATGTTCGGACGGTTGCCGGTGCGCTCCTTGAATTGGTCAACGATGGCATCCTTCACCTTGTAGGCGACGAATTTGGAGTGCCGGAACTCCTCGGAGAACACGACGGAGTCGACTGCGAAGGTCTGGTTGGTGTCCAAATATTGGCTCCAATCCACCTTCAGCACGGCGTTGTAGACATCGTCGGCGCTGCGGGCTTTGAAGTGGATGATGGGCTTGAGGACACGGATGGCGGTGTGCAACTGGAAGTTGGCACGGTACATCAGTTCTTTGTCGCCCTTGAAGGATACCATGCGGCGCCCTACCTGTACGTCGTTGGCTCCCAGTTCTGTAAGTTCTTGTGCCAAGATGGGCTCCAGACCCATGAATGTCTTGGCGATGAGTTCAAATTCCATTATTCCTTTTTAAGTTTCGCATGCAAAGTTAGTGAAAGCCGAGAGCAATGCAAAACAAAATACGAAGTTTTTTGATTTTGAATTGCCGAGGCGCATCCTAACTTCGATTTAAATTCAAAGTTACGAAAAATCGAGAGCAGAACGAAATAAATCACAAATTTATTTCTTATGCCGAGATGAAGTAACTTCGACAAGGTTCAAAGTTAGTGAAAGCCGAGAGCAATGCAAAACAAAATACGAAGTTTTTTGATTTTGAATTGCCGAGGCGCATCCTAACTTAGATTTAAATTCAAAGTGCGAATAAGCGAGTGGAAAGCAAAATAAAATACGAAGTTTTTATTTTCTTTCCCGAGCGGGAGTATCTTCGGCGAAGCCAAATACGAAAAATCGAGAGCAGAACGAGGGTGTGTCAAAATGTAAAAATTGACACATCCTCTTTTTGTATTTGACTTTATTATGGGAATCGGCCTTATGCAGCCATTTTTTGTGTTAAACGCATATAATTCGGCACATGAAAGTCCCGAGGC
>JAGCXX010000291.1 GCA_017961115.1 Prevotella sp.
AGTAATTTCCTCAGGACCCACCAGCATGGCGAAGTCGGGGCGCTCACGCATCTTGTAGAGCACCGACTGGAAGTATACGGTGTTGGCGGAGGAGTCCTTGAACCCCACCACCTGGGGGTTGCGGGCGATGCGGCGCACCGTGTCGGGGGAAAAACTCACTTTTACATGCGAGGGCATATTATATAGAAAGACGGGCAGAGGAAGTTGTGGAACGAGTTCCTCAGAAAATTGTGCCAGTTCGGGTTGACCGGGGGCGAAGTAATAGGGTGGGGCGGACACCACGCCGTCGGCACCGCAGTCGGCTGCGATATGGGCGAGGCGAATGCTCTCGATGATGGAGGTGTCGGTGACACAGACCAGCAGGGGGAGCCGTCCGTGGTTGATGCGGGCTGACTGACGTATCATCTCTGCCCGCATCTTGTAGCTGAGGCTCTGTTCCTCACCAGTGGTGCCGAGGATAAAGAGACCGTGCACACCGCCGGCGATGAGGTGTTCTATGAGGTTCTCAAGACTCTCCGTGTCGAGGGTCTCATTGTCTTTCAATGGGGTGACCAGCGGTGGAATGATGCCACTCAGTGGATGTGAAGTAATCATATTATTTTATTATTTAAAGTCTAGTTCCAGCTTTTTCCTTGATGCTGTCGGCAACCATCGGACCGTTGTTTTCCCAGGTGTTGCCGGGACCGTTGGCATTCTTGAGGAATTTTTCGGATGGCGTCCAGTTGTTCCTCACGGTGATGTATGACGACCCCTCGTCGGTGTAGAGGTAGAACCAGTGGTTGGGGTCGTGAACATAGCCAGGGGTATAGATGTCGCTCACTACATTTTCCTCGATGAAGGTGTGAGGTTGCGAACCGAGGGTGTAGATGCCGGCTGTGTCGTACATATGGCGGGCATAGTGGTGGATGAAGTTACCGCGGATGGTGTTGTTGGCCATCACGCAGGTTTGCTGGTTCCATCCCCATCCCATGCTGATGCCGGTATACGACACGTTGGAGATTTCATTGTGCTCGATGAGGATGTCTCGGACAAAACCGGCGGCGATGCCGATGCAGCCCCAGTCCTCGTTGGCGGCATCATCGATGCGGTTGTCAGAGATGGTCAGACCGGTGCAGATTTCGCGCATGTCGGACACGCGGTAGGGCAGATGGGCCTCCTGTGCCTCTGAACCGAAGGTGCCGGCGAGAATGGCAGTGCCGCCGATGTCGCTAAAGGTGCATCGACGGACGGCTCCTCCGCTGATGAAGGTGTGGCAGTCGAGCGCGGTGGAGGCACAGTGCTCAAACGAGCAGTGCTCGAACACCACGCCAGTGGCTCCGTTGACGGCAACAGCAGCGGCAGGACGACCTACCCATCCCTGGTTGTCGAGTTTGTGGTCTCCATGAGGTCGACTGATTTGGGGACGTATCTTGTAGGCTTCTATCATATACATTCCTGCCTGCAGCGGGGCATGGCCCATCATGCTGGGGCGCAACCAGGTGGCATGTCGGAAGGTGATGCCACTGACCGTCACGTCGGTGACAGGACGGTCGGGTGTGCCTTCCACCTTGAGCAGGGTCTCAAGGGCAGGCACCTCCACCTCGGCGGTGCGCATATCCTCACCCTGACGGGGCATATAGTAGAGCCGCTCTTCCTTGGTGTCGAGATACCATTCTCCGGGATGGTCGAGCAGCACCCTGGCATTGGTGAGGTAGAATGCGGAGTTGTGGCCATCGGTGGTCACCATGGGGGAGGGCCAGGGGTGCATGAAATGTACATGGCTCTCGGGGTTGTGGAAGGTTACGGCGGCGCTGTCGCCAACGATTCGTATGTCCTTGATACGGAGGTTGGCAACGCACCACATCTCGTGGAGCACCATTTCGGCATGGTGCTCATGAAGAATCTTGCTGACGGCAGCGGCAGGCACGTAAAGGGTCTCTTTGGCTTTGTCGACAGAGCGGATGCGCCACATCTGCTCGAAGTCTTCCACGTCGCGGGCGCGGATGGCTTTTTGACCGTTGACCCACATCTGGCGGAATTCCAGCGGACGACCGTTCCATTCGGGTACATCGGCCACCCATAGCTTTCCCTGACGTCGCCATCCCGTGATTCTCACACCACCATTCAGCACGGTGCCTTCCTCAGCAATGATTCGGGTGTGGCTGTCTTCTGGACGGAGGACAATAGGTTGTGACAGACGATAGGTGCCTGCTTGCAACCGCAGGGTGGGGTTGTCGCCCTCTTTGTGAAGACGGGCAAGGCGGGCTTTCTGCAAAGCCTGCTCGATAGTGAACTCACCGGGCTGCACCTCAATGACAAGGGAGTCGGAGGCTGTGGCTGCCCCAAACATCATCGCCGATGAGAGCGACAGGGCAGCAATGGTTAGTAGGCGGCGGGCATCCATACGGTCATCTCACTTTTCCCGCGGTTGCCCCAAGCATAGTAGGGTATCAGGCGGATGGTTTTGCGTTGCTTGGCGGTGGCGACATCACGGTAAAGCGTACCTTTCCATGAGGCCTCGCTGCGCACGAGCACTTCTCCCTCAAGTGCCATCATGCGACTGTCGGCGATGCGTGTCTCAACAAGGGTGAAACGGGCATTGGTGGGGATGGCGATATTGTCGATGTCGGCGCCTCCGAGGTCTTGTGTCTCTGCGCAGTAGACAATCGGACCGCGTAGGACGGCCACCTGACCACGGGCTTCCTCAACGAGTGGGTTGGCTTCCACGATGCGGGTCTCCATCGGCATTTCTAATGTAATGACGTCGCCTTGACGCCATGTGCCATAAAGAGTCAGATAACCATTTTCTTCCTTAATGGTGGCTCCGTTGCTGGCTGTTCCCTGCATGGCTTTGCACCAACCAGGATGGCGCAGGCGGAAGCAGATGGTCTTCTTGCCTTTCATTTTGCTGATGCGAAGCGTCACCTTGCCGTCCCAGGGATAGTCGGTTTCCTGAACGAGGGTGATGGCTCCCACGCCATCGATGGTAGTGGTGAGCGTGTTGGCACCGTAAAGGTTGACGGAAACCTCATTCTTGCCTACAGAGTAGGCATAGTCTTGCACCTCACATAGGGTGCGAAGGGTATTGGGAGGACAGCAGAAGCAACTGATGTATTTCTTCCGTTCCTTGGGCCAGCGCAGGGTGTAGGGAAGGTCGTCGCTCAGACGCAGGGGGTTGGTGTAGAAATAGTGCTCGCCGTCGAGGGAGATGCCGCTGAGGATACTGTTGTAGTAGCAGTTCTCCATGATGTCAGCATATTTGCCGTTGCCAGTGGCGAGCAGCATGCGCCAGTTGAACAGCATGTTGCCTATGTTGGCGCAGGTCTCGTTGTGGGCGGTCGACTGGGGCAACTGGTAGGGACGGCCATAGCTTTGGTGCACCTTTTGGATGTTGTCGGGCTTGTAGTCGGTGCCGTCGGGCGAGGTGCCGTCGTACAAGGCACCGCAGGCCCCATTGATATACATCTTGCGGGTGACGATGTCGTCCCAGATGGAAGTGAGGTTGCGCATGAGCTGTTCCTCACCTGCCTCGATGAATAGGTCGGTCACGCCGGCATACAGGTAGTTGGCTCTGACGGCATGTCCCATGGCGTTGTACTGCTCACGGAAGGGGATGCGGTCTTGGTTGTCGTCGGTACCGTTCTTCACCATGCCGCGGATGTCGATGAACTGCTTGGAGAGTTCCAAATACTTGGGGTCGCCAGTCTCACGGTAGAGTTCGGCGATGGCCATGTAGTGGGCGGGACAAATGGCATTGCCGGCGAGTTCCTCAGGGGCAGTCTTACAGAAGTTGTAGAGGAAGTCGGCTGCCTTGACAGCGGCGCCGAACAGTGTGGTCTTGCCTGTGGCGCGCTTGTGGATGATGCCAGCGGTGATGAGGTGGCCGAGGTTGTAGGTCTCGAAGTTGAGCCGGTTGACGAAGGCTGCATCATTTTTGGTGCCTACGGCAGTACCCACCACAGTGTTGTCCTTGCCGTCGTTCTCTTCAGCAGCCAAACGCTTGTTGAGTTCGGCGATGATGACGGGGGTGTGTATATAACCATCGGCGCGCTGAGATTTCACCACACAACCGATGAAGCGGTCCATGATGCGGTCGAGTTCGGGGTCATGGTTGACTGCATATATGGCAGCCACCGCCTCCAACCACTTGTACATATCGCCGTCGTGGAAGGGAGGACCGTGGTGCACGCCACGCTTCTCGCCCGAGGCAATGAGGAAGTTGTTGAATCCCTTGCCCTCGTCGGTCTGCCACGTCGCCCACATGCTCTGCAACGAGGTCTTGCTGAAGACATCGAAGCGCTCGCCCCAAAAACCACCGTTCCACGTCACTGCGTTCAGGGGTACGGAGTTCATCACGGCGTATTCGCTGCCGAAGGTGTCGGTGATGCCACCTCTCGGTTGCGCCAGGGATGGCATGGCTGTCATCAGCAGCACAGCGGCAATGATGTGTGGTGTTGTCTTTTTCATAATTTTTCTCCTCTGGCTTTTGCTCTTTCTCCCCATGCCTCGCGCTCTTTCTGTATGTCGTAGCCGCGGGCAGAGAGGTAGTTGTTGATACGGCCCTTGAATTTCTTGAACGTCTCGTGCTTCTTATTGGAACTCTCTGCATCGATGGCGAGTTCGCGGGCTTCTCGGAGCCATATCATAATTTGCTTCTTCTCCACATCCTTGAGGGTGGGAATCATGTCGAGATAGGCCTTGTAGGTGACATTGACCACATCGTAGGTCATCACATCCTTCACCTTCTCTATCTCGTTGGGTTTGAGATAGCGGGCGAGGTCGGCATCGAAGTCAAAATGCGAGCGGTAGAGACGGGAGTCGCAGAGGGCTTCTGCCAATTTCTTGTCGGTCTTCTTCAGAGAGTCGCGCTCTGCGTAGATGTCGTTGAGTTTGAAATACCGGTTGGAGATGATGTTGGCGACATTCTGTCCCATGGGTGTCCAGGTGATGCTCAGTGCATCGGTGGCCTTCTGGGCACGGCCCAAGATGGTGTTCACATAGGTTGCCTCGCGACCTGCGCTGTCGAGGGGTATCTCGGCGGCGGGATAGGAGTTGAAGAACTCCTTCAGATAGCGCACGTTGCTGCCAAAGTTCATCTTCACATTGCGCACCATGCTTACATCGCGGCTGCGCTCCACGAAGAGCCAACCGCTCCAGCCCATATCATCGAGTGTCTTCTTGATGGCGGGCATGTCGATGGCGGGGTCATTGCGCAGCCACACGCTGTCGGTGCTGCTGGCATGGATGGCGCAGATGTTCTTGGCGCCCAGTTTCTTCATGTCCTTGCAGATGTCCCATCCGCTCTCCACGATGGTCTGCCATTTGTAGAAGATGGCGATGCCGTCGCTGCCTATCTCGCGCAGCAGGCGCAGGTTGCCCTTGGCATCGAGCGGGGTGTCGATGCCTACACGTTTGCCACGTGCCTTGGCGGCCTCTCCGATTTCATGCAGACGCTTGGTGATGATGGCGCGCTTGGCACGGTCGGTCGACCAGTCGTTGCCGCATCCTCCAAGGGGGAGAAATGCAACGGTAGCACCGCCCATCTTGTCCATGGTGTCGAAACAGTCGGCAACCAAATCCAGATAGGTGTCTTTTTTAGCGAGGTCCTGTGCGTAGAAACCGCTCATCGCCACGGCGCCAACCTTGATGCCGAGGCTGTCGGCAGTGCGCTTGAACACCTCGGCTTGTTTCGGGTCGCGCAGCACGTTTTCAAAGGCCTCGCGGTTGCCCAGTCCGCCCATGTCAAGTTCGACACCGTCGCAGCCAAGTTGCTTGGCCAAGTCAAATTCTCCGAGTTTCTGGCGTTTGAGAATCATCCAGTCGCAAACACCC
>JAGCXX010000292.1 GCA_017961115.1 Prevotella sp.
ATCTCCGAGGCAAAGGCAAAAGAGGGAGATATCGATTTAGGGCAGGGCAAATACAAGGTGGGTCAACTCGACTGCCAGATTCCGAGACTGCTGTATGACAACCGTTTCCAACCCGCAACCGATGGACTGGACGCCAATCATATAGAAGTGTCCGACATGGCGGTGAGGGTTGACTCTGTCTCTTACTCTGACAGCGGACTGAACCTCGCGCTGCGCTCGTGCTCCTTCAAGGAGAAAAGCGGACTGCAGGTAGATGAACTCACTGCCAAGGTGGCATTGGATTCGGCTGCCGTCCATGTGAAGGACCTGAACCTGCGTACCCCCGACTCCCAGCTCACGGCCTCTGCCGACATGGACTTCAATGCCTTCGATGACGACCATCCCGGAAAGGTATGGGCAGATGTCGATGGCTATTTCGGAAAACAGGATGTCATGAGGGTGATGGGTAACATGCCTCAGGACTTCAAGCGCAAATGGCCCAACCAGCCATTGGCAGTCAAGGGCAAGGCAACGGGAAACATGAAGCGGATGGAACTGCGCAATTTCCATGTCTCATTGCCCACGGCGCTGCAGATGAGCGGCGATGGATATGTCGCCAACCTCAATGACCCAGCCAACCTCAAGGCAGACATGCACCTGAAAGGCAACACCGCCGACCTCGACTTCGTGACGGCAGCCCTCGACCCCTCTATAACAGAGAAGATAAAGATACCCAAGGGAATCAACATCGACGGAGATTTCAAGGTCAACGGACATCAGTATGGAGCCGACTTTACGGCTACTGAGGGTGGTGGCAAGATGAAAGCGCTTGTGGCTTTCGACTCCGACAAGATGAAATACTCCGCCACCGTCGATGCAGAGGCATTCCCGCTGCAGCATTTTGTTCCCAATATGGGGCTGAGTCCGCTGACAGCCCATGTGGAAGCCGACGGACAGGGGACCGACTTCCTCTCGCCTTCCACCCAGTTGCGGGCAAGGGCCGACATCAAGCGATTCCGTTATGACCAGTACGACCTTGACGGGATGAAGGGAGAAGCCACCCTGAGCAAGGGAAGGCTGCATGCCGACATCGACAGCCGAAACAAATTGGTCAACGGCCGCGTCTCCTTCGATGCACTCATGGACACCAAACGCCTGCAGGGAACCTTCGCATGCGACCTCAACCACGCAGACCTCTACAACCTGCGGCTCTTCGACAAACCCCTCACGGCATCAGGATGTGCGCATCTTGACATCGACTCCGATTTCAAGGACTATTACAAGGTGGTGGGTTCGATGGGCGACATGTCGATTACCTACAACAATACCCTTTTCCGTCCTGACGACCTCACCCTCGATGTGCTCACCCGTCGCGACACCACTTACGCCAGGGTGGACTGCGGCGACTTCCATCTCGACATGAACGGACGTGGCGGATACAAGAAGATGCTCAGTCAGGCAGAGAATTTCTCCAAGGAACTTACCAATCAGATGAAGGATAAGCATTTTGACCAAATGCTCCTTCGTGACAAACTGCCCGACGCCAACATCTACCTCACCAGCGGGCGCGACAATTTCTTCGTCAACCTCATCCAGGAACAAGGCTATTCTTTCGACAATCTGCTGGTCGATATGAAGTCGTCGCATGTCAGCGGTCTCAACGGCCATATTGCAGTCGACCATCTCATAGCCGACAGCATACAGCTCGACAGCATCAATTTTGCCATCCTCACCGACAGCACAGGCTTCAAATACAACGCAAGGGTTCGCAACGGACCCGACAATCCCCAGTATTGCTTCGACGCCTATGTCGATGGCTCCATCCTTGAGCAGGGAGCGGATGCCAACGTCAAACTCTATGATAAGGACAAAAAACTTGCCTTCGACCTTGGTGCCGTCGCCTCCATCGAACAGAATGGAGTCATGATGCACCTCACCAAGGACAATCCCATTTTGGGATACATCCCCTTTACGGCGAACAAGGACAACTATGTCTATCTCGGAGATGACAAACGCCTGTCGGCCGACCTCAAACTGAAGTCCGACGATGGTATGCTGATACAGTTGTATACCAATGATGACAACCGCGAGGCACTGCAGGACCTGACGCTGACAGTGGGAAAACTCGACCTGGCTCGCATCGTGGCACAGCTGCCGTATATGCCTGACGTGGCAGGTATCGCCGATGGTGACTTCCATATTCTCCAAACGGAGTCCGACTTGTCGGTGTCCAGTTCGGTCAGCATCAAAGACCTCACCTATCAGCGTATGCCTATGGGTGACCTGAGTACAGACTTTGTCTATCTGCCCAATGATGACGGTTCACATCATGTCGACGGCGTGCTCTTCAGCAACGGGGATGAGGTAGGGGCACTGGTGGGAACCTACAACCCCAAGGGAGAGGGGCATATCGATGCCAAGCTGACCATGAACAGGTTGCCGCTGTCGCTTGCCAACGGCTTCATTCCCGACCAGATATTCGGTCTGCGTGGATATGGCGAGGGCGACCTCACCATCAAGGGTTCACTCTCCCATCCTGATGTCAACGGCGAGGTTTATCTCGACGACTCTTATGTCTTCAGCATTCCTTATGGTGTGGAGATGCGCATAGCCAACGACCCCGTGCGTATAGTGGGAAGCAACCTGCTCTTTGAGAATTTCGAAATCCTCGACCAGAACAACACGCCTCTCAATATCACTGGGCATTTCGATTTCTCCAATCTCAACCGCATGATGCTCGATATGCGCATGACAGCGAGAAATTTCCAAATCATCAATGCCAAGGAAAATCCCAAGTCGGAGGCATTCGGAAAGGCATACGTCAACTTCTTTGGCAATATGAAGGGTCCGGTGGATGCCCTGACCATGAGGGGTAAGGTGGAT
Source organism: Prevotella sp. (assembly GCA_017961115.1). Classification (GTDB taxonomy): domain Bacteria; phylum Bacteroidota; class Bacteroidia; order Bacteroidales; family Bacteroidaceae; genus Prevotella. The sequence goes on from JAGCXX010000292.1 coordinate 2,863, forward strand.
GTGCTGGGCTCTACCGACATGACCTACGTGCTGCGCGACTCACCCCTGGCAGCAGACAACCGTCTTGACGAATTGGTGAGATTTGTCGATTTCAGCGACTCCACGACACAGGTGGTCAACCGTCCGCCGCTGACCGGTTTCAACATGGACCTCTCACTGAGTGTCGACGAGGGAGCGCGCATCAAGTGTGACCTCAATGCCGACCACAGCAACTACATCGACCTGGTGGGCGGTGGAGACCTGCGCATGAGATACAATGTGGTAGACAACCTTCGCCTCACGGGCCGATATGTGCTCAACGAGGCTGAGATGAAATACTCCCTGCCCATCATTCCGCTCAAGACCTTCACCATTCAGGAGGGCAGTTACATTGAGTTCAAGGGCGAGCCTATGAACCCCACGCTGCATATCACGGCGACAGAGAGCAGGAAGGCCACTGTGGAGGATGAGGGCGGTGGCACGAGAAGTGTCAACTTCGTCTGTGGAGTGGTCATCACGCAGACACTTGAGAACATGGGAGTGGAGTTTATCATCGACGCCCCTGAGGATATGATGATAGGCACTGAACTCGCCAGTATGACCACAGAGGAAAGGGCAAAGGTGGCAGTCACCATGCTCACCACAGGTATGTATCTTGCCGACGGCAATACCAGCGGATTCACGATGAACGGTGCTCTCAGTTCGTTCCTCCAGAGTGAGATCAACAACATCACGGGCAATGCGCTGCGCTCGCTCGACCTCTCCGTGGGAGTCGACAACGCCACCGATGCGTCGGGAGCCATGCATACCGACTATTCGTTTAAGTTTGCCAAGAGGTTCTGGAACAACCGCCTCCGCATCGTTCTCGGTGGTAAGGTCTCCACAGGTTCAGATGCTCAGTCAAGCAACCAGTCGTTCTTCACCAATGTGGCTTTTGAATACCGTCTGAGTGCGACATCCAACCAATATCTCAAACTCTTCTACGACCGTGACTCGTATGACTGGCTTGAGGGCGAGATTGGTGAATATGGAGCCGGTTTCCTCTGGCGTCGCAAACTGCAGCATTTCAAGGATATCTTCCGTTTCAAGGCAGACAAGCAACCGACTCTGCTTCCCACCGGGCGACGGAACGGCGACTCTCCTTTCTCCCCCGGCAACAGACCACTTTCCACCGACTCTGTTGTCATCCAGGAGGCTCTCCCTGCAGACTCTGTAAAACAGTAAAAACAAAACAAAGATGAAGTATATGAAGTCATATCATTCAGTCATCAGTCATCTCCCCTCTGCGCTTTTACAGTGGGGAGCCAAGCCTTCATCCTTCATCCTTTTGTTTTCATCTTTCATCCTCTTTCTTTCATGCTCCACCACGAGCGGTGTTCCGGAGGGCGACAGGCTCTACACCGGCATCGACAAGGTAACCTATACCAACTATGAGAAAAACGACCATTTCACCATCACTCAGGAGGAGGTGGCAGCGGCACTCGACTGTCCGCCCAACGGCGCGCTGTTTGGCAGTTCCTATTATCGCACCCCCCTTCAGTGGCGGCTTTGGACATGGAATGCTTTCTCAGACAAGGAGAGTGATTTCGCCAAGTGGATGACGCGTTCCTTCGGAAAGGCCCCAGTGCTCATGAGCAAGGTCAATCCCGAACTGAGGGCATCGGTGGCACAGTCGGCGCTCAATGTGCATGGCTATTTCAGGGGTAAGGTGACGTCGCATGAGGTGGATACCCGCAATCCCAAAAAAGGAAAGGTGGGTTATCTGGTGGACATGGGGCATCTGTTCACCATCGATACCCTTCACTACGACAATTTCCCGCCCGAGGCAATGGCTTTGATAGACAGTACGAGAGAAGAGGCACTTGTAAGACGGGATGTGCCTTTCGATGTGTCTACGCTTGACGGGGAGCGAACCCGTATTTCCACGCTCTTCCGCGACAATGGCTTTTTTTATTACCAGAAAGGATATGCCTCCTATCTCGCCGACACACTGGCTGTGCCAGGCAAGGTGCAAATGCGGCTGCAGTTGGCGGACAGTCTGCCAGATGTTGCCATGCGCAAATGGTATATCGGCAAAATAGACATCAGTCTCAAGAAGTCTTTCATGGAGCAGACCACCAACTCCACGGGAAGAGGTCGCTATACGGTGCATTTCAGCGGAAAGAAATCACCCATCCGCACAAGGGTCATCATGAAGGACATGAAACTGCGGCCGGGCAGACTCTACAATTATTCAGACTACATGGAGTCGGCCAACAAACTGAGTACCAATGGTCTCTTCAGCATGGTGGACTTCAATTTCACTCCACGCGACTCAGCCACCTGCGACTCACTTGACCTCAATCTCAACTGCGTTTTCGACAAGCCCTACGACTTTTATGTGGAGACCAATCTCAAAGGTAAAACGACAGGTTTTCTTGGTCCGCAACTGATTGTAGGTCTCACCAAGAGAAATGCCTTCAGGGGAGGTGAGAACCTCAACATCAACCTCCATGGAGCCTACGAGTGGCAGACTGGACATGCCTTCGACCACAGTTCGTCGGAAATCAATTCCTATGAATATGGCGGCGACGTGTCGATAGATTTTCCGAGACTGTTGAGGCCATGGAACCTCAACGACCGGCGGAGGCCCCGGCGTGGGCGCAGGCGTTATTTCTATACGCCGACCACCACGGTCAAGGCTTCCAGCAATGTGGTCAACCGCTCCGGATTCTTCAAACGGCATATCGTATCGGGCGAACTGACCTACAAATACCAATTCGGTCCCAATTGGCGTCATCAGTTCACGCCGCTGTCAGTGGAATACAACTATCTCAAAAACGGTACAGAGAAGTTCAATGAACTGCTCAACGAGCATCCATATCTCATGGCGACGATGTCCGACCTCTTCATTCCCAAAATGAAATATACGCTCACCTATACCAGTCCTTCCACGAAGCGCAATCCCATCTTCTGGCAGACCTCCGTGAGCGAATCAGCCAATCTGTTATCCCTTGCCTACACAGCTTTCGGAAAGGGTTGGAATGAGAAGGACAAGGAACTGTTTAAGAATCCTTACGCACAGTTCCTGAAGGTAGAGACAGACTTCACCAAGACATGGCGACTCGATGAGCATTCTCAGCTCGTGGGCCATATTAGTACGGGATATGCCTGGGCTTTTGGCAACTCCTCCTACATACCATATACGGAGAATTTCTGGGTGGGTGGTGCCAACAGCATCAGGGCGTTCACAGTGAGAAGCATCGGACCGGGAAACTACCGCTCATCTGTCAAGAGATGGCGTTTTGTTGAGCAAATAGGCAATTTCAAGCTTCAGGCCAATCTTGAATACCGTCCACGGCTGTTCGGCAACCTC
>JAGCXX010000293.1 GCA_017961115.1 Prevotella sp.
GATGAATCCGTTTTTCAGGAGAATACGCAAGACACAGGTTTCTGCATCTGGTGAGCAGCCGCCTGTCACTATCCTATTGGTTTCCAATGGTGACCATGTTGCCCTCGACGAGCACCTCCCTATTTTCCTCACACAGGAATACAGCCCTGGTTATGAGGTTGTCGTGGTGACGGAGAAAGCCGATGTAGAGACAGAAAACGTGCTCAAGCGCTACTCCCAGAACGAGCGACTCTACCACACTTTTGTGCCGGAGAGTTCCCGTTATATGAGCAAGAGCAAGCTTGCCATCACACTTGGTGTGAAAGCTGCCAAGAACGAGTGGATCATCCTCACTGACCCACGCTGCAAACCTGCTGTCAGTCATTGGATAGAGGCGATGTCGCGGCAGATGGGGTCCAATAACAGCCTTGTTCTCGGCTATGCCAATTATTCAGAAGAAGCAAAGCCTTATCATCGTTTTGAGCGTCTTCACACCGCCCTGTATCTTCTGCGTGAGGCACAGCAAGGACGTCCATACCGTACCAACAGCATGAATGTGGCTTTTCGCAAGAGTGAGTACATGGACCAACAGGGCTTTTTGGAATATCTTAAATACTCCATCGGAGAGTACGACTTCCTGGTCAACAAATTCGGCCGTCAAGGAACTGCGGCTATTGCTACCGACTCCGATACTTTGCTGACGGAGAACGCTGTCTCCTCAAAGACATGGCAGAATCGTCAGGTGTATTATCATGAGGTGGGTAAGCATCTTGATGGTGGTGCGTGGCTTCGTGTGCTGCGAGCCCTTGACCGTTGGTCGATGGCACTCAACTATCTTCTTATTCTTGGCACAGGCATCTTTGCCGGTTTCACCCATCGTTGGATACTGTTGGGAGTTACCGTAGCAGCCCTCATCCTCACCATCGTTCTTCGCTCACTGATTGGCAAGAAAGCCTTGCAGGAATTTCAGGTCAATATATCAGCCTGGAAAGTTGTTCCCTTGGAAATCAACATGCAGTGGCATCGCTTCCTAACCCGCATGCGATATGAGTATGCAGACAAGAATGATTTTATCAGTCATAAGGTTTAGGAGTTTGGGAGTTTAGGAGTTTAGGAGTATAGGAGTTTAGACATATGATTATTTAGGGAGTATAGGAGTCTAGGAGTTTAGACATATGACTGACTTGTCGTGGGATTCTTTAGACCCTTCGGGTAAAAGCGGCAAAGCCGAGCGGCAAATCCCGATGAACGGGTCCATCCTGAGGAAGCTGACTATCAATCTTTCATCCTTCATCCTTCATCTTTCATCCATTTTGGGAGTGTAGACGATAGAATAGTTTGTAGGGATTGATTCTTTTTTCTGTTTTCCGGACTAGTAATTGGAATAAAAATTGTATATTTGCAATCTATAATGGAAATCAAAGTTTTATATTTTATTCCACACCTGCCTGCAGGTGCTGAGAGCAATTCCATACTTGAGCTCTTCCTCAGCAAAATTGCTGAGGAAGTGAATGTGCATATTGCTACTCTTACCCCTACTCAATTACCCCAAGGTCCATATACTACACACTGCATAGGCAACGGTAAAGCCAACTATGGCAAACATGGATTTGCCAATCTGCTGTCCCTTCAGAAAAGATACCTTCGTTTGCTCTACGACCTCATGCCCGACGTCGTCCACATACATGGCAGTTACAGTTATCTTGCCTCACGGATTTCACGGTGGTCTGTACAGCGCAACTTCCAGGTTGTATTCAGTCCCAATGGCGGAATGTCGCCTGAGTTTATCGATGCAGCCTACGGTGAGCGCACATGGCGGTTGCTCACCTACCAGAAAGGCATGTCGCGAAAGGTCACCTGTATCATCACCACCGATGAAAAAGAGGCCGAATACATCCACGATGAGCACTTGAATGACCGTGTGGAACTGATTGAAGACCCAACTGCAGGAGAATATTTGGACATTGATGGTTGCGTAGAGCAAATCTACAGCATCTATCAAAAGGTCCTCGCCAGCGACAAAACCCTTCGTCTGCACCAACGTGAGCGAGAAGCCGTCAGCGCCTTGCTCCATCTGAGCATGGCAGGTGAGGCTGAGCGCCAACCCCTTTGTTCCGAAGATATCCTCAACTTGAGGAAGATTACTCCCCTCCAGTGGCGAGACATCCATCTTTTTGCCGCGGAGCAGGGCATCACGGGTCATGTGATGGAAGGTATCAGCAAAGCGCAATTGACGAGTGCTGCCAATCAAGTTCCTGACACTGATGTTTTCCCGTCCCATACCAACAAGAACAAAAACCAACTGGAAAGCGAGCGGCTCCAGATGACCAGTTTCGCTTCTTTTCGCATCAAGAGGAAGTTGAAGAATGCCGACCCTACAGTGAGGAAAATCTGCTATATGCTTCTCAATATACGTAAGCAGTTGCGTGAGCATACCCTTACCCTCCGCCAACTCTGCGACCTTTATGAGACCTACCGTTATGAGGACATCGACGAGGAAAAACTTGCTCTTGCCCTCCGTTCGACAGGCCTCTACTCCTTTGCCTGCCGCATCAGTCAGGTGCTTGATGAGATAGCCTACCTCGATGAGGGGTTCATGCCTGTCCCCGCCCTTGACGACCGTGGCACTGCCCGCATCAGAACCCACATCATGAAAGACCCAACACCATGACAACTAAGACCCAAGACATTGTGCAGGACATGCGTTATCTTGAACTGCTGTCCCATTCATTCTCCACCATTGCGGAGGCGAGTACAGAAATCATCAACCTACAGGCTATCCTCAACCTGCCAAAAGGCACTGAGCATTTTCTGGCGGACATCCATGGTGAGTTTGAGGCATTCCAACACATCCTTAAAAATGCATCGGGCAACATCAAGCGTAAGGTCAACGAGATTTTCGGCAACCAAATCCGGGAGTCAGAGAAGAAAGAACTCTGCACGCTCATCTATTATCCCCGTGAGAAACTGGAATTGGTCAAGGAAAAAGAAGAAGACATCAACGACTGGTATCATATCACCATCCATCACCTGGTGAAGGTGTGTCGTGAGGTATCCAGTAAGTATACCCGTTCGAAGGTGCGCAAGAACTTGCCGCCCGAATTCAGTTACATCATTCAGGAACTGCTCCATGAGCATACGGAGGATGTGGACAAGACCGCTTATGTAAGCGCCATTATCGACACCATCATCTCCACTGGCAGTGCTGATGATTTCATCACCGCCCTGTCGAATGTGATCCACCGCCTTGCCGTCGACCAATTGCATATCCTCGGCGACATTTATGACCGTGGTCCTGGTGCCCATCTCATTATGGACACGATGGCCGACCATCACAGTTGGGACATCCAATGGGGCAACCACGACATCCTATGGATGGGTGCATGCGCCGGCAATGAGGCATGCATCTGCAATGTCATCCGCCTGTCGCTGCGCTATGCCAACCTCGCCACACTGGAAGAAGGTTATGGCATCAACCTCATTCCTCTTGCCACCTTTGCCCTTGACACTTATGGCGATGACCCCTGTGAGGAGTTCCAACCCCGTGTGTTGGACGAAGACGGCAATATGGATGATAAGACCCGTTTCCTCACCGCCCGCATGCACAAGGCCATCTCCATCATCCAGTTTAAATTGGAAGCTCAGATGGCAGCCAAGCATCCCGAATGGAACATGTGCGACCGTAGTGTGCTGAGTTTCATCGACTATGACAAGGGTACCATCAAGCTCGATGGCAAAGAGTATAGGCTGACCAGCCATCTATTCCCCACAGTCAACCCTGCCTCTCCCAATGAGCTGACTCAGGAAGAGCGCACCCTACTCGACCGTCTACGCCGATCCTTTACTGTCAGTGAGAAACTGCATCGACATATCAGACTCCTGCTTCAGCATGGTTGCATGTATGCCGTTTTCAACAACAACTTGCTGTTCCACGCCTCTGTGCCCCTCAATGAAGATGGTTCACTTAAAGAGGTGGAACTTTATGATGGAAAGAAATACAAGGGTATGGACCTGCTTCACAACATCGGGATGATTATCCGTGCTGCTTTCCAGAATGACACCGATCCGAAGGAAAAAGATTTCGCCATCGACTATTTCCTCTATCTTTGGTGCGGCAAGGACTCCCCATTGTTTGGCAAATCCAAGATGGCTACTTTCGAGCGCTATTTCCTGACCGAGAAGGAGACCCACAAGGAAGAGAAAGGCTATTATTTCAAGTTGCGTGACAATGCAGACATCTGCGACCGCATCATGGACGCATTTGGGGTAAAAGGCGACAACCGCCACATTATCAATGGTCATGTGCCGGTACATGTAAAGACTGGTGAGAATCCCATCAAGGCCGACGGCAAACTGATGGTCATCGATGGCGGATTCTCAGAAGCCTATCACAAGGAAACTGGTATAGCCGGATACACCTTAGTGTACCACAGCCGTGGTTTCGAACTGGTGCAACATGAACCATTCACCTCTGCACGCGATGCCATCCTGCGTGGAACAGACATTCTGGGCACCACCCAGATTGTGGAGATGTCCACCCACCGCATGCGTGTCGCTGATACCGACAAGGGCGCAGATATCTGCAGCCAGATTGCCGATTTGGAAAAGCTGCTATATGCTTATCGCCATGGCATCATCAAGGAAAGAGAGAAAAGGGAATAAACAAAAATCCTCTCCAATTGGAGAGGATTTTTGTTAGTTGTTTTCTTAATCTTTTGAAGGACTAATCAAGTTTGAGGCTCTTCTTGATGTCTGCGATACGCTCCTCGGCTGCAGCCATGCAGCGCTCGTAGCATCCGGCGCACTTGAAGGTCGGGTCTTTCACCTCGATATAGAACTTGATTTTCGGTTCGGTGCCTGACGGACGGACACTGACCTTGGTGCCATCATCGCAGAACCACTGCAGCACATTCGATGTGTCTGGCATCTCCAGTTTGGTCACGTTGCCATCGGCATCCTTTGCCTCCAGGGTCTGGAAATCCTTCCAGAGCACAATCTTGGCACCACCCAGGTCTGTCGGCGGATTGTTGCGGAAGTCGGTCATCATCTGCTTGATTTCGTCGGCACCAGTCTTGCCCGGACGCACCACGTTGATGGTGAACTCACGTGAGAAGCCATACTCAGCATAGATGTCCATGAGTAAGTCGTAGAGTGTCTTGCCATTGTCCTTTGCCCATGCGGCAATCTCGCAGATGAGGCAAATGGATGCTGGTGAATCCTTGTCGCGCACCTTGTCAAACGGCAGGAAGCCGAAGCTCTCCTCACCACCGCCGATATACTTCTTGACGCCTTCAGAAACACGGATTTCGTTTGCAATCCACTTGAAGCCTGTGTAGCAGTCGCGCAACTCCACTCCATTCTTGTCTGCAATCTTCTTGATGACCTCGGTTGTCACGATGGTCTTGACAAGGAACTCATTGCCCTTCAACTGACCCAGTTTCTTCTTGTTGGCGATGATATACCAGCAGAACATCATGCAGGTCTGGTTGCCATTGAGGATTTCCCACTCGCCCTTGGCATTGCGGCAGACGATGGCCAAGCGGTCGGCGTCTGGGTCGGAAGCGATGACAAGGTCGGCATTGAGTCTTGTGCCCAGTTTCATGCCCAGCGTCATGGCCTCAGCATTCTCGGGATTGGGTGACACAACCGTCGGGAAGTTGCCGTCGATGACCATCTGCTCCGGCACGACATGGATGTTTTGGAATCCCCATGAGCGAAGGGCTTCAGGAATAATCACACGTCCAGTGCCATGCATTGGAGAATAGACAATGTTGAGGTCCTTCTGGCGCAGGATTACCTCTTGGTCGACCATGGCCTCCTTGACAGCCTGCAGGTAGTCCCAGTCCATCTCGCCGCCGATGATTTCTATCATCTCTTTGTTGCCCTCGAACTTCACATCATCAATGGTCACTTTGTTGACCTCATCGATAATGCCCTTGTCGTGCGGTGCCAGCACCTGTGCGCCGTCATCCCAATATGCCTTGTAGCCATTGTACTCACGCGGGTTGTGCGAGGCTGTCACATTGACACCAGCCTGGCATCCCAGTTGACGGATGGCGAAAGAGATTTCCGGGGTCGGTCTCAGGCTTTCAAACAGATAAACCTTGATTCCGTTGGCGGAGAAGATGTCGGCCACTGTCTCAGCAAACATACGTCCATGGTTGCGGCAGTCGTGTCCAACGACCACGCTGAGGTCATTTCGTCCTGGGAAAGCCTTGTTGATGTAGTTGGCAAACCCTTGTGTGGCCATACCGACGATATACTTGTTCATGCGGTTGGTTCCGGCACCCATGATACCACGGAGTCCTCCCGTACCAAATTCGAGGTCGCGATAGAAAGCATCGATGAGGTCTGTTTTATCCTCATTGTCGAGCATTGCCTGTACTTCCTTTCTCGTTTCCTCATCAAACGACGGCGAAAGCCACTCTTTGGCTCTTGCCTCACACTGCAAAATAAGATCTGCGTTATTTCCCATATTGATTTAAAATTAAGTAATGTGTTTTTGTCAGTAGTCTGATAAATGTGATATGCAAAGATAAGCATTTTTTTTGAATACGCATAACAATAGGTATATCTTTTTTGTAAAAAAAGACAAAAGAGATAATCAAAAGCACCTTAAATGGAAAAAAATGCCTATTTTTGCCAATGGGAAGACAAATGCCTTTTTCCACAAACCACCTATCCTATTATCATTCATGAAGACGTTGTTGATTTGGGTGGGCAAGACCACCGACAAACATATCCAGGCATGCCTTGACGACTATGTTGGGCGCATTGGACACTACATGCCCTTTGACATCCGTGAGATACCCGAACTGCGCAACACCAAGAAACTGACGGAGGCGCAGCAGAAGGAGCAGGAAGGAGAACAGATAATGAAACTTCTTCAGGATGGCGACCATGTGGTGCTTCTCGATGAGCGAGGTACCGAGCGCCGCAGTGTGGCCTTTGCCGAATGGCTTCAGAAGAAGAGCATGGTTGCCCGCCGTTTAGTATTTGTCATCGGCGGTCCTTATGGTTTCTCGGAGCGTGTGTACCAACGTGCCAACGAGCGTATCTCATTGTCGTTGATGACCTTCTCACATCAGATGGTGAGATTGATTTTCACAGAGCAGCTCTACCGTGCCTGCACCATCATCAAGGGAGAGCCTTATCACCACGAATAAGTTCGTTGACACCGAACATATCCACCAATTCTTGATAGATGCGCTGCACGGGCAATCCCATGACATTGAAGTAACTCCCCTTCAATGCAGTTACACCGATATACCCTATCCACTCCTGTATGCCGTATGCTCCAGCTTTGTCATACGGACGGTAGTTGTCCACATAATAGTCTATCTCCTCATCAGCGAGCACTTTGAAGGTCACCTCCGACGTTACCGACAGTGCACGCTGTTCTTCAGTGGTTGTGAGGCACACTCCAGTAATGACATGATGTGTTTTTCCGCTGAGTGCCTTTAGCATCTCCACCGCCTCCTCCCGTGTGGCAGGCTTGCCCATCACCATATCGTCGAGCACCACAACGGTGTCGGCAGTGATGACTAACTCGTCATCGCCGATGATGTTTTTGTATGCTTTCGCCTTAGCATGAGAGATGAAGTTTGCCACCTCACTGGCAGGCAAGTCATCGGGGTAACTCTCATCAATGTCTTTGAGGACATGGACTTCAAAGCTGATTCCCAGACCGGAGAGGAGTTCTTTTCTTCTGGGGGAGTTGCTGGCGAGAATGATTTTTTTCATTGTTAGTATGTAGGTTGGGATTTTAGGAGTTTAGGAGATTGAGAGTTTAGACGTATGATTCTTTTGGGGGGGGAGTTTAGACGTATGA
>JAGCXX010000294.1 GCA_017961115.1 Prevotella sp.
TCCGCATCCTGAACACGTTGCTGTTGCCTGACAATGGGAGCGCGTCGGTCGACAGTCTCGATGTGGTGGGCGACTACCGACTGCTGCGCACGCGCATAGGCTATATGCCTGGTCGCTTCTCGCTCTATCCCGACCTGAGTGTGGAGGAGAATATCAATTTCTTCGCCAACATCTTCGGTGTGACTCTGGAGCAGAACTTCGACCTGGTGGCTCCCATCTACAGGCAGATAGAGCCATTCCGCAAGCGTCGCGCCGGAGCCCTGTCGGGCGGCATGAAACAGAAGCTGGCTCTTTGCTGTGCATTGATTCACAAGCCGCATGTACTCTTCCTCGACGAGCCGACGACGGGCGTCGATGTGGTGAGCCGAGCCGAGCTGTGGGAGATGCTTGCCGACCTCAAAGAACAGGAAATAAGCATCCTGGCGAGCACTGCCTATATGGACGAGGGGCTGCGTTGCAACCGGGTGGCTCTGATGAGCGAAGGCCGAGTGCTGGAGGTCTGTTCGCCGCCGGACAACCTGGAGGAATACTTTATAGAAAAGTTAGGAAATGGATAATATTATCGAAATCAGAGGATTGACGAAGAAATTCGGGAATTTCACCGCTGTGGATGGAATCAGTTTCAGTGTGGAGAGAGGCGAGATTTTCGGTTTCCTTGGTGCCAATGGTGCTGGCAAAACCACAGCCATGCGGATGCTCTGTGGCCTTTCGTTCCCGACGGCTGGCAGCGGCAAGGTGGCAGGATACGACGTGATGACCGAAGGCGAACAGATAAAAAGCCATATAGGCTATATGAGTCAGAGGTTTTCGCTATACGAGGATCTGACCGTGAACGAGAACATGGAACTTTTCGGAGGTATCTATGGAATGAAACGGGGAGACATTGCCGATCGCTCGTGCCAGTTGTTGCATGAAATCAGTTTTAGCGACCATGCCGACGACCTGGTCGGCTCGCTGCCCCTCGGATGGCGACAGAAGTTGGCTTTCATGGTGGCCACCATGCATCGGCCCGAAATAGTGTTCCTCGATGAGCCGACGGGAGGTGTGGACCCCATCACACGGCGCCAGTTTTGGGACCTCATTCGTGCAGCTGCTGCACGGGGCACCACGATTTTCGTCACTACCCATTATATGGACGAGGCTGAATACTGCTCGCGTATCAGCATCATGGTCGACGGGCGCATCAAAGCTCTCGACACGCCCCAAGCCCTCATGCTGCAGATGGATGCCACGAACATGAACGAAGTATTTGTGAAACTATGCAGATAAAAATGTCGTCATTTATTAGGAAGGAGATGTTGCACATCCTGCGCGACCGACGCACACTTCTCGTGGTGTTGGTCGTCCCGCTCATGCTCATCATGTTGTTTGGTTTCACCGTCTCCACTGACGTGAACAACATCAATGTGATGGTCTGTGCGCCGCATCGCAGTTATGCTGTCGCCCAGGCTGTCAACCGCATGACGGCAAGCCGCTATTTCGAATTCAAAGGCTTTGTCGATGCCGGCGACATTGACCAATCGCCGCGTACGGGTAAGGCTGCCGCAGTGGTCGTGTTCGCCGACGATTATGATGTCTCGGGCAAGTACCAGTTGTTGCTCGACGGTGCCGATGTGAACACTGCGCGCACCTCTCAGGCCTATCTGCAGAGTGTGCTGAGTATGGGTAATGTGGCAGTCAAGCAATCGGGCATACAGACCCACATGCTATTCAATCCGCAGATGAAAAGTTCGTTCAACTTCGTTCCCGGCATCATGGGAATGATATTCCTTCTCATTTGTGCCATGATGACTTCCATCAGCATTGTCAAGGAAAAGGAGACGGGAACGATGGAGGTGTTGTTGGTGTCGCCGGTGAAGCCTATCTATATCATCGTATCGAAGATGATACCCTACTTGCTGTTGAGTTTCATTGATCTGGTGATTATTTTGGTGCTTGCCTACTTCGTGCTCGATGTTCCGTTGGCCGGAGGTGTGGGCAATGTGGTGTTGGTGTCGGTGCTATATCTAGTGCTGGCATTGGCATTGGGAATGATGGTATCGAACGTGGTGGAGAGCCAGGTGGCGGCCTTGCTCATCAGCGCTATGGTGATGATTATGCCAGTGATCTTCTTTTCGGGGTTGTTGTTTCCGACGGAGAATATTCCGTGGGCATTGCGATGGATAAGCTATGTGGTGCCTCCGAGATGGTACATCGATGCTATGCGCAAACTGATGATTGAAGGAGTGGACCTGAAGGGAGTGCTGCTGGAGGTGGGCGTGCTGTTGGCGGAGACCGTGGTGCTAATGACAGCAGCGGTGAAGAAATTTAACGACCGATTGGAATAAAGAATAATGATATGTCTGCATTGGGTTTTTTGATCAAGAAGGAATTTATCCAGTTCCGTCGAAACAGGTTTGTGTCGCGTCTGGTCTTTCTGTTGCCCATCATCGTGATGCTGATTGTGCCGCTGGTGGCCAACATGGATGTGAAGGGTGTGAATGTGGCGGTGGTGGACATGGACAGGTCGGGGCTGAGCGGAAGGATGGTCTCGCATCTGGAGGCCTCAAAGCAGTTGCGGGTCCGACTTGTGGTGACTGACTATAGGCAAGCCTACGACTTGTTGGAAGCAGGTAAGGTGGATGTTATCGTTACGATTCCAGAGGGTTGCGAGCAGACGCAGATGCTCGGACGCATGCCGGATATCAAGATTGACGCCAATGCGGTTAATGCCACTAAGAGCGGCCTTGGGTCGCAGTATGTCATTGCCTCCCTCACGCCACTTCTAACAGATGGGTCTGCGGTGTTGTCACCAAGTGTCAGGTACTTCTACAATGAGACGTTGGACTATCGTTTCTATATGATTCCGGCGTTCATCATCATCATTATCATGCTGATATGCTGTTTTATCCCCGCATTGAACCTTGTTTTGGAAAAGGAGAAGGGTACGATAGAGCAGATTAATGTGACACCCGTTTCTCGAATGGAGTTCACGCTGAGCAAACTGATTCCTTATTGGATTATCGGGATGGTGGCTCTGACCGAGGCCATTCTCACAGCGGGATTGGTCTATGGCCTATGGCCTGAGGGCAGTCTGGCGAGCATCTATTTGGCGGCTCTGGTTTTTGCGCTGGCCATGTCTGGATTTGCCATCGCTGTGGCGAATATCTCTGACACGATGCAACAGTGCATCTTTGTAATGTTCTTCTTTGTGATGCTGTTCATGCTGATGAGCGGATTGTTGACGCCGCTGGACTCGATGCCGCAATGGGCACAATGGTTGACTGTGGCTTTCCCGCCTCGCTGGTTTGTGGGTATCATGCGTGCTGTATACCTCAAAGGTACCACCCTTGCCGAGTTGGCCCCCGACTTTCTGGCTCTTGCTGTTGTGGCCACCTTCTTTTGCATTGTGGCTATAGTGACCTACCGTAAACAAAAATAAAAAATCGTCCATTGTGAAATAATTTGTGTCTTGCCGTACCTAAAGGAAATGCCTGATATGCGTTAATTGCCTTTAAATCATAGTTTTTATTATCAACAGACACTGCTGTTCCAGACGTGAAAACGCCCGATGCAGTGGGATGCTGCACCCTTTTCAGCAGCGAGTTGTTTGACCGTTTAATAAAAACTTCTATGATGAAAAAAGACAAACGTATCCGTATCAACATGCGTCTGATGGCTTGGAGCAACGGGGAGCGTGTCAATGTGGTTTCCAGTGTGTGGAAAGAGGTGGATGACTATGGCAAGACACTGGATGGCTACCACAAGAATCTCAAGGAGGGCGGCGAGCTCATCTACCCATGCACCATTATCCGCGAGGAGTGCCACTGCCGGGAGTACGAGGCCGACCGCTACTGGGAGCGTGGCATGCAGGTGGCCGCGCTGGAGCAGATGATGGGTACCGCTTCGAGGGTACTGCCCGACGAGAGCGTAGGCTTCGAGTTCGAGGATGTGCAGTGGCTCAACCCGAAGGAGATGGTCTACTGGCATCCCAATGTCCTTGAGTTCCTGCGCTTGATGCGCCGTTGCGAGGGCTACTGCAAGCAGAATCCCCGCCTCTGGCCGCTGCTGGAAAGCAGCCGAATCCACCGCGCCTACCGCCGCTACCTCTCCGACCTCGGTCGCTGGGCTCGCGAGTAAGCAGAAAGAAGCATCGGGACCGACAATCAACGGAACGACAGGTGCTCGACTTGACCGACTATGCAACCAAGAACGACCTCACTATCCAACAGGTCTATGAAGAACACATCAGTGGTGCAAAACGGAATGTTGAACGTCCAGTATTGACCGAGTGTCTCGACTACTGTCGAGGCAACGACACGGACATACTGTTGGTATCCGAGTTGTCCCGATTGGGACGTAATGTCGATGAAGTCCTCTCAAGCATACGGTGGTGCAAGGAGAACCATCTGAACATCTATCTACAAAAGGAGAACATCTACATCTATGACCGTGAGGGAAGGGAAAACCCTTACCTCACCATTATGATTGCAGTCCTCGGTACCGCTGCCCAACTTGAACGTGAGAACATCGTGTTCAGGCTACAATCGGGTCGGAGACGATACGTCGAGAAGAACATAGCCCTGACTGGGAAATCCGGTCTCGGTCGTGAGGGATACAGGAAACCCAAAGACCAGAAGGCCGAGGAGTACAAGGAGACCTTGAAGCTTTTGAGGAAGGGGTATCCGTACAGAAAGGTCGCCAAACTGTGTGATGTTTCGGAAAGTACCGTAAAGAGATTAAAGAAAGAGTTTGAGATATGAA
>JAGCXX010000295.1 GCA_017961115.1 Prevotella sp.
AGCTGTTGTTCCAATTGTGTATATGGCTCTATCTCATCTTTGGCGGCATTGTATCGGAAAAGCCCCTGTTTCGAAGCGATGACCACCGTATGGTCGATTGTGGCTACGCACACGTTGTTGCCTGTGGGCAGTTGGGTAGAGTTGAATTGTTTGGTACTCACCACACGGGTCAGGGCGTCATCCAGTGTCAGGCGATACAGACCTTTGGTTTTGTTAGCCACCCATACGGCATTGCCACTCTCTTCGGGCATCATAGTCTTCGCTGATATGGAAGTTCCCTCAATCTTGTTGGTGTACGTCCATTGTCCATTGGTCTTTCGCAGTACCTTGAGTCCCCAGTAATCACCCAGGAGCAACACATCTTGTTGAGCGTTGATGGCAGAAGTGTGCCAAATGCCGCGTATGGGGAAACGAGTCACCCGATTGCCGTCAATCATGACATAAAAATTACGCCCACCACAGAACAGTTTGTCATCATAGACAGTAATGCCATGCACCTGACCGCCAGTCCCATCGATGAAAGCCGGTGTGGGTCGTGCATCACCGTTGAGTGAGCCATTTGTTTGGTACAGTCCCTGATTGGTGCCCATAAACAGATTGCCGTGATACATTGCCGACGCATAGCCTGAGCCTATAGCAGACAGCTGATTGTTGAGGAAAAACAGAGGTGAGGTAAGAACCACATGGTCGATGCCATTGTCCAATCCCAACCAAAGATTGCCGTCACGGTCGAAACAAGTGCCCAGCACAGTCTTGTTTTGCAGGCCGTCGTCTTTGGAAATGTTCTCCACATGATTTGAACGGGTGTCGATGAGTATAATGCCATTGTAGGTGGTGCCCAGAGCGATGTGCCGCTCATTGATTGCCGCATTGGTTAGTTTGTTGTTGGCAATCAGCGCATTTGCCGGGTGCTGCCATTGCGAGAGTTTCCCTTGCTGATAGATGAAGAGGCCATGGTCGCTGGTCACAATCAGCATATTGCCATTATATGGCAGAAGGGCAACAATGTATACGTCTTGAGAAAGTTCTATACCATCTACTTTTACGAAACGATCATCTTTCAATATATAGATGCCGTCGCTGGTGGCCGTATACAGACAATTGTAAATCACCGCCGAGGTAGTGATGCCTTTCTGGCATGTGATTTTCCCGACACGCCCATTCTCCAGATAATAGACTGCCCCATCAGCCTGAAAATACACACGGTTTCCCAAAGTGTGTATGTTCCAGATGTTGATAATCCCCTCTTTCTCCATCTCCTTCGACAGACAGGTGTACTGCAGCCTACCATAGTTATCTGGCTCGAAATATCCGAACTGTCCCAAGCCTCCCACATAAATACGTTGATTGGTAATTTTCAGTGACCGGAGTTTGGTATCATTGTCAATGGGATATGTGTTCCAGAAAACTCCATCAAACTCCAGCAGGCCATGGTTGTTGGCAAAATACATCCACCCATTGTCGGCTTGTCCAAGCATCCAGTTCTGGTTGGCCGCCATATAGGTATGTCGCGAAAAATTGAACACAGGTCGCTGCCATAATGTAGCGGCACTGGACATCGTGCTCAAGCATATGAGGAATGACAGAAAAGCTGTTCTCATGACATAAAATTTATTGATGCAAAAATAAGAAAAAAATCAATAAAAACAAAATTGTTGATGTGGTATTTTTTAAATAAGTATTTGAAAATTAGCAAATTAATATTTTGATGAGAAAGTGATGATGTATGCATGATGTGTTGCTATAGTATATTTGATGTAGTGATTTATTTATCATGTGACTCTTTTCATCCTATCTTTGCTCCCAGAATTTTTTTACTAATTCAAACAACCTATGAAAAAAAGTATTTTGTCTTTAGGAGTATTCAGGCTAAGCATTATCATGTGCCTGATGTTTCTTGTGGATGTGGGACTGTTTGCCCAGACAAACGGTCTGACTGTTAATGGCCGAGTGCTTGATGCCCAGACTCGTGAACCATTGATTGGTGTCACGGTGATGGAGAAAGGCACCGACAATGCCACCGTAACCGATTTTGATGGTAATTTCACCATCAATGCGTCTCAGGGGGCAATCATCAGTTTCTCTTATATCAGTTATGAAACGCGCGAAGTGAGAGCATCCCAAGCCAGGGGCGACATCTTGCTCAACGTTGACGACAAGACTCTTCAAGAGGTGGTTGTCGTCGGTTATGGCACACAGAGGAAAGCTAACCTTTCCGGTTCGGTGACTGCCATCGACGGTGAGAAGATAGCAGCAAAGCCCTCTACTGATGTTCTGTCGGCATTACAGGGTGAAATGCCCGGCGTTGCCATCCTTCGCTCAAGCGGTGAGCCCGGTTCGGAGACAAGCGGGCTGCGCGTGCGCGGCTTCTCTTCAGCCAACTCAACATCTACCTTGGTACTCATCGACGGAGTGGAAGGCGACTTGGCATTGCTCAATGCCGATGATGTGGAGAGCATTTCCGTGCTGAAAGACGCTGCCGCTTGTGCCATTTATGGAGCCCGTGCCGCAGCAGGAGTCGTGCTGGTCACCACCAAGACCGGCGCAGCAGGCAAGCCCAAAATTTCCTACAACGGATATTATGCCTTCAACACCCCAGCCAACATGCCAGAGCGCTTGCCGGCATGGGAAGAGCAGGCATGGATCAACGAAGGCCGTTTGAACCAAGGCGGAAAAGCCGAATGGAATGAGGAACAAAGCGGATGGGTAGGCAATCCCAACTTCAACTACCGTCCCAACAACACCAACGGCCGCTGGGACCAGTTCTCAGCCACCAACTGGGTAGCAGAAGGCACCAAGAATCATACCGACCAAACCAACCACAGCGTTTCTATTTCGGGTGGCTCACGCGATGTCAACTATTTCATTTCCGCCAACTACTATTATAAGAATGGTATGCTGAAATACGGCAAGAACGACAATACCCGAGTGAATCTGCATGCCAAGGTGAACGCCGACATCAACAAGTATATCTCGTTTGGTGTCAATGTACAGTATCAGAGCAGGAAGAACAACTCTCCCTCGTGTGGTGCGGCAGCCATCATGAACAACCTCTATTCCAGCCGTGCGCGACAGTTGCTCTACAACCCCGAGGAGGATGTCAACTACGACACCAACCCATACAATGGCGACCTGCAGTTCAATGCCATCCAGGTGATGAAGGAAGGCGGCGTGAATGAGACACTTTACGAGTCGTTTATCGGAAAAGGCAACATCACGCTGAAGAACCT
>JAGCXX010000296.1 GCA_017961115.1 Prevotella sp.
ATTGGGATTTGCAATCCTGAGACAAATCCTGAGACAAGCAATTCATACGTCTAAACTCCCAAACTCCTAAACTCCTAAAAATTCATACGTCTAAACTCCTAAACTCCCAATTTGCATACAACTATGAACTATGAATTATGAACTATGAACTATTCTTGCCCCTCCTAAACACCTCTCTACTTCGTGCTCTCATATTTCACCCAAGGGAGTGTGATGTAGTTGGTGTTGGAAGAAACAGGGGAAGCAGATGAAGACTGATAATGGTAAATGCCAAAGCGGACTCCCTTCCAATTACCGAAATCTACGAAGAAAGGCTGGGTGATGTCTGTGAAATGCCGTTCATCGGTACTGTAGGCAAAACGGTATTGTTTTGCCGCCATGTCGAATGAGATGCGCAGGAAAACTCTTTTGGCCTTGAGCGGAGAGAGGATGTTTTCCGAAATGCCGTCACCACGATAGATTTGCAATTGGCCATTCACCTTGGCAATTCCCAGCAACTCGTTGGTCTCCCCCATGCAGGCAAGACCGCAGCGTGCCCCTTCTTCCATGTGGGTGACATCTATCGCTATTGTGGCTACACTCTGATAACCCATCACCTTCTGCGTAAGCGTGTTGTGTGCCTTGAAGAAGTTCTCTGCCGTCAGGGCATGCAGCGTCAACTGTCCCTTGTGCTCAGTAAGCGACCACGCGTTGTTGTCCGGATTATGGTTCCATTGCCATTGCGGTGAGAGCACAGAATTCTCAAAATCATCACTCGTCTGTGGCAGATGCCTTTTAGTTGACCCTTTCTGCACCAATGGTGACATGTGCGAAGCACCCACATTGGCATCAACATTCGGCTTGGTCCACACCGACACAGGTTCCCCTACCCCATTGCGGTCGATATCCACACCCATGACTGGCCAGTCGTCGTGCCACCACATCGGCTGGAGATGCACCACACGTCCCAATGCCCCATCGTGCTGGAAATGGTAAAACCACCACTCGCCCTGAGGAGTATCGACTATCGCACCCTGATGGGGACCATTTACCGAGGTAGAACCTTGTTCCAAAACCACCCTCTTCTCATATGGTCCATAAATGCTTTTTGCACGGAGCACGGTCTGCCATCCCGTTCCTACCCCGCCCTCAGGAATTGAGAGGTAATAATAACCATTGCGCTTGAGGAATTTGGTGCCCTCTGCCACAGGACCCGTGTATACGGTGACACCGTCATCCAGCAACGAGCGCCCATCGGCACTCATCTTATGGACGATGATGGGACCTGCCCCATGCTGGCTTCTGCCTAAGTATGCCTGACCGTCATCATCCCAGAATGGACAGGGGTCTTCCCAATGCCACACCGCCTTGACCATGTGCAACGGACTCCATGGCCCTTCGGGTCGCTCTGCCTGAGTCATAAACAATCCCTCGTGAGGCGTGCAGAAATATATCCAAAACTTCCCGTCGTGATAACGGATGGCGGGAGCCCATGAACCTCCGGCATAGCGCTCGTTGGTGTCCCATCCCGGCAGGTCAAAGCAATCATACACCTGAGTGACGATGTGCCAGTTGACCATGTCGTCCGATTCCAGTATCTGCATTCCGATGAAATGAAAATCAGATGCCACCATATAGTATTTGTTGTCCACTCTGATGACATCGGGGTCGGAATAATCGGCACAAAGAATAGGATTGACATATGTCCCATTGCACTGGTCACCCCATGGCAATACCGTTTCAGCAGTTTGGGCTTTCATGGATGACGCAACAGCAGTAATGACGGATAGGATGAGAATTCTTAACATGATTAAAGATTGATTAAACCACATTGCAAAAATACTAAAAAAATGGAATTAAACACCTTTAACCCCGATTATATTTCACCTTACTTCCGCTTGTGGAAAAACACGGACTTGGGAAAACTCTAATAAATTTGGCCTAACATCAGGATAAAAATTCAAAAAAAACACTTCTGCGTAAAATTTACACAAAAATATTTGGAAATATAAAACAAATGCCATAACTTTGCGTAAAATTTACACAAGATATGGAAATAAAAAAAGGAACTTACACTTATGAATATCCTCGTCCCTCGGTGACAACGGACTGTGTGATATTCGGTTATGATGTCAAAGATGGATTGTCCGTGCTGCTGATAGAGCGCGGTATCGAACCCTACAAAGGACACTGGGCATTCCCAGGCGGATTTATGAGGATGGACGAGACCACAGAGACGGGGGCTCTTCGTGAACTGAAAGAAGAGACGGAGTTTGACGTGAAAAAAGGCTTTCTGGAACAGTTGGGGTGTTTCTCCGACGTAAACCGCGACCCTCGCGGACGGGTCATCACCATCGCTTATTATGCCCTGGTTCAGAAAGGCTCCGTCAAAGGTGGTGATGACGCGAAGAACGCACAATGGTATCCCATCCACGAAATACCACAGTTGGCTTTCGACCATGAGAAGATTCTACGTGTTGCTCTCAAACGTCTGAAGGAGCGTATCCACTTCCAACCCATCGGCTTTGAATTGCTGCCTGAGGTTTTCACGATGCCACAATTGCAGGCACTCTATGAAGCCATTTTGGAGGTTCATTTCGACCGCAGGAACTTTGCCAACAAAATGCTCAAATTAGGTATCCTTGAGGAGACTGGCGACCGCCCGAAAAATGCGGCCAGGAATATCCCCATCCAATACAGGTTCAATCCCGACAAATATAAGGAAATGAAATCAAAAGGCTTCAGATTGGAGTTTTGAATGAGACAGTGGCATGGACCCTTCAACTTACTTAATTGGGGTTAATACATCATTTTAACTCAAACAACAATTAAAGATGAGAGCAATCATACTAAATAAATCATCAGCTATATATAAAACGGACAGGGATATTCCCAAACTGACAAGCCTTTTTGATGTGCTTGTCAAGGTCTATTATGCAGGTATATGCAGAACCGACATCGGCATAGGAAAAGGAATAGTCCCTGCAAAAGAGAACATTGTGATGGGACATGAGTTTTGTGGTAAAATTGAAGGTTTCCTTAATGGAGAATGCAAGATGGACGACTGGAAGGTGGGCGATGTGGTCAGTGCCAACCCCATGTTTTTTGGCACTAATGAGGACACGATGTGTGGCAAGGACTGCAATGGAGCATTTGCTGAGTATATCGCAGTTCCAAGTGAAGCATTGGTTCACTTGCCACCCCATCTGCTCTCTCCCTTCGGTGCGTTTCTTGAACCCGTAGCAGCAGCTCTTGCCCCACTGAAATACATCAATGGCAAAACTTGCATATTCGGTGGAAGCAGAATTGCAGAACTCACATATCAGGTGGCCCGTGTTATGGGACATCACGATATAGAGAGAGTTATCTATACAGGTGACTTGGGGAAGAATCGTTACGACTGCATTATTGAGACGGAACCATCCAACATCGATGCCTACATCAATGCTCTTAAGCCAGGAGGAACGTTAGTTTTGAAGTCCAGGTCGTATATTCCTTGTTCTTTCACTGCAAACACGATTGCCATGAAGGAGGTTTGCATAAGAGGTGCACGATATGGTGATTTCAATGTAGCCAGCCATATCCTAACTGCCGCAGCCAATCATTTGCCATATACACTGGATACGAGTGTGCTGTTTGGCAACATCTATGAACTATCTCAGATTGAGGCCGCCTTTGCAGAAGCAGAGCATACGGAAAGCAAAAAGACTTTTTTCAAAATATGTGCGGAATAGTAGGGATTGTCTATCGAGAAGCGACGCCGAATATTGGAAGTATTGCCGCTGCTCTTGACACTTTGGAGCTTCGCGGCCCCGATGACAGCGGCACATGGCAAGATGAGCATGTCGCCATGGGGCATAAACGACTTTCCATTGTCGGAGTTGGGAACGGGCACCAACCCATCAGTTCACCCGACGGAATGATAACCATCGTGGTGAACGGAGAGTTTTACGACTACAAAAGGCTGAGACAAAAACTTTCATCTGCCTACACATTCCAGACGGATTCCGATAGCGAACTGCTGATTCCCCTCTATCTGAAATACGGCTATACTTGCATGATGGAGCATCTGAGAGGTGAGTTTGCTTTCCTGCTGTATGACAAGAGAAACCACTTGCTCGTTGCTGGAAGAGATCGTTTCGGCATCAAGCCCTTGTGTTGGTGGGATGATGGCAAGAGACTGATCATTGCATCGAAAGCAAAAGCCATTCATGCGTGTGGAGTCAAGGCAGAATGGGATGAATACAGTCTGATGCAGGCACTGTCCATACAATACCAGCCCACAGACCGCACGTTTTTCAAGGGAATCAGACAGTTGGAACCAGGCCATTTGCTCGTATGGCAGGAAGGCTGCGAAAAGAAAGACATATCTTATTGGGATATGAACTATCCTTTAGCCTGCGACGAGACGACACCGACATCAGCTCAAGAGCAACAATATGTTTATGAATTTCACAGTCAGCTTATCCATTCCATTAAGTTGCGCCTTCAGGGTGACGTGCCTGCATGCTGTCATCTTAGTGGTGGACTCGACTCCAGTTCTGTCGCATGCATCATGTCCCACCTGACAAACAAACCAGTTCATTGTTTTTGTATTGTTTTCCCCAAGACAGATGCAGAATATGACGAGAACTGTTATGCTACAGAGACTGCCAACCATTGCGGTGCCGTGTTGCACAGGGTAGAAGTGAGCCAACACGACATATTAAGATACCTGCCAGAAGCAGTCTACCACAGTGAAGGACTGGCGGTCAACGGACATCTGTCTTGCAAATACCTCCTTAACAAGAAAATCCATGAGGCAGGGTTCAAAATTGCATTGACCGGCGAGGGTGCCGACGAATGCTTGGCAGGCTATCCTCATCTGCGGAAAGACCTTTTTGCCACTATGCCTGCCAAAGAGAAAGAAGCTCTGACAAAAAACCTCTATCATACCAACCTTGCCATAACGGGGACGGAAATTGCCGTTGGCAATACGCTCTGCTGTGACAGGTTGGTTGAAAGGTTGGGCTTTGTCCCA
>JAGCXX010000297.1 GCA_017961115.1 Prevotella sp.
AAATGCTTTAGGGCACAATTTGGCTGTCTTCCTAAAGATTATGCTGCTCAATAAGATTGAGGATTCCTATCAGTAAATTATTAATTGGGGTGCGATATTTAACGACTACTTTACATAATGATATACTTGTCATAATTCAGGACCTTGATATTCCATGACAGGCTTCCCAAAAACCGGAAGTCCGTTCTTGTCCCAAGTTATGTATTGCATCATCACACTCCTGTGCCACTCATCCCCCAACAATCGGTTGGCTTCATAAAGCATGATGTGCTGTTTGCCATCGGGCGTGGTCACAACGGATATATTTGAGGTTCCATAGAGATTTTCCCTGTCTTCTGAGACAAACAATGGCTCTTGTACCTTTGTCCATGAAGAAGGGAGAAGCAAATCGGCATCTGCACGTGAATAAAGCATTCCCAATGCGTGGTATACTGTCCAGATACCACTGGCGGAATAACACACACATACGTGGTTGCCATCCGGACTGATAAATGCTTCAGGATTCTCGTTGACGAAGATGGGATAATTCGAGCGGTCACCATTGGGGTTGATCCATTGTCTTTCCCACTCCAATTCGGGTTGGGAGATGAGCACACGCTCGGAATCCAGTGTCCAAGGATTTTTCATCCGTGCAATGTAGATACACTGTGTCTCCGTTTCCGAACGACGGTGCTGCCAGCCCGACCATAGAAGATACTGCTGACCATGAACGACAATGCTTGTGGGATGTAGTCCGAAATTCCATTCTTCATTGGTCTTGATGGCTCCTTTGAATCGATACTCTCCTTTCATCGGGTCGTCGCTGTCATTTTCCAACACATAGAGCTGATGGTCGTCTGTGTTTCCCCCGTCAGCCTCAAAATAGAGATACCATTTGTTGTCCATCCTATGTAGTTCTGGCGACCAGATATGCTGCATGTCTTTGCTGTACCATACCAGACGGCGTTCACCCGAGGCGAGCCGTGAGGGATTGTCACTGGCATAGATGATAATGCTGTCGGCCGAAGGCACCTGCATGGTATAGTAGTATTTGTCTTTCCATTGGATGCAATAGGGATAATACCCAGCATCAAAGATGACCTCCACGTCTGTTTGGCTGACAGAATTCTTTTGATGGCATCCTGTCAGCAGCAAGCAAAGGCATCCAATGGAAAAGAAGAATATGGTCTTCATGAAGTATTTGTTTCGATTGGCATACAAAGTTAAGACAAATATCTGTTTTTTCTATTCTTTGACGAGTTTTTTTCCCTATTCCTATATCATATTTATTTATTTTGCAAACGAATTGAAGTAATAATAAATTATTCAAGTAGTAGTTTTTGCTTATCGTCATGTTTTTTTAAAAGGTAAATAGAGTGTCGGAGGGATAACATTTTATAGAGACAACGACATTATATTATTAATAAAGGCGATGAAAAAGAAATTATTGATTTGTGCTATGCTTCTCGGCTCTTTGGCAGTCGAGGCCCAGACACCTGACTTGTTCAGTCCTTACCAGACCACCGACCTCCGTGTGCCATCTGTGCCATTGGTGGTCAATGACCCATACTTTTCAATTTGGTCTCCCTACGACAAGTTGAATGAGGGCGTCACCCGGCACTGGACCAACGATGAGAAACCCCTTCAAGGATGGTTGCGTGTCGATGGAGTGACCTATTGTTTCATGGGTGTCGACCGCGATGTGTTCCAAGCCATTGCTCCCATGGCCGATGAGGGAGGATGGAGTGCCCGTTACTCTCGCGACAAGCAGCAGGACGGTTGGCAAAAACCTGATTTCAATGACTCGGCTTGGCGTGAGGGTATGGCTGCTTTTGGTTCTCCTGACCTCAGTTTCATACGCACGGAGTGGCGCGAGGAAAACAGCGACCTCTATGTGCGCCGCACCATTGATGTGACGGCTGCTGACCTGGAGGAAGACCTTATCATCATCTATTCCCACGATGATGTGTTTGAGTTGTTTGTCAACGGCACCAAGGTAGCCGATACAGGAGAAACATGGCGGGAGGGTATCCGTCTGCCCATGGACAATAAGATGAAGAAACTGCTGAAACCAGGAAAGAATATCATAGCAGCCCATTGCCACAATACCACTGGCGGTGCCTATACTGACTTTGGACTCTATAAGAACATGAAGCCTAAAACGGGCAATGTGCAGCAAGCACTTCAGAAAAGTGTCAGCGTGTTGGCAACCAATACCTATTACACCTTCGCCTGTGGTCCGGTAGACCTCGACATCGTGTTCACGGCTCCCATGCTTATGGATGATTACGACCTGTTGTCGGCTCCTTTGAATTACATATCATACCAGGTGCGGTCGACCGATGGGCAGCCCCACGACGCACAATTGCTGTTGGGCACCTCATCCTTGCTTGCCGTCAACAAAGCAGGACAACCCAACGTGACCACCATTGAGACACATGGTGGCACAAAGTATCTGAAGTCGGGTACGGTGGAGCAGCCCATCTTGGCAAAGACAGGCGACGGTATTTGCATCGACTGGGGATATCTATACTTGCCAGACATCAATGGTGAGGTATGCATCACAGATATCGAACAGCTGAAGAATGCATTCACCACCACAGGCAGGTTGCCTGAGGGCAAGCAGCGTGTGGTGGCACAAAAGCCCAACGAAGCTCCAGTCTTGGCCTACCGCCATGACTTCGGGCGCGTGAGCCAGGCCTCTTCGTTCGCACTCATAGGATACGATGAGATTTGGGATATCGAATATTTCTACAAACGCTATAAAGGCTATTGGGCACATGAGGGCAGCGTGAGCATCTTCGATATGTTCAATCGCATGAAACGTGAATACGCCGGTATCATGAAGCGCTGCCGTGCTCTCGACAAAATGATTTATGACGACGGATTCAATGCCGGCAACAAGCAATATGCCGAACTGCTGTCGGCTTGCTACCGCCATTGCATAGCAGCACATAAACTTTTCCGTGATGATGAAGGCAACCTGCTCTTCTTCTCTAAGGAAAACAACAGTAATGGATGTGTGAACACAGTCGACCTCACTTATCCGGAGGCACCGCTTTTCTTGATTTACAACCCTGAACTGCAGAAGGCCATGATGACCAGTATCTTTGAATACAGCTATACTGGGAGATGGCAGAAACCATTTGCCGCACACGACCTGGGACAGTATCCCAAAGCCAACAATCAGGTATATGGTGGTGACATGCCTCTGGAGGAAGCAGGCAATATGCTCACACTTGCTGCCATGCTCTGTAAAATCGACGGCAACACCAATTACGTGGATAAGTACTGGGAAGTCATCACCACTTGGGCCAACTATCTCTCAGAGAATGGTCAGGATCCCTCCAACCAGTTGTGTACTGATGACTTTGCCGGACACTGGGCACACAATGCCAACCTTTCGGTGAAAGCCATCATGGGAGTGGCAGGATATGCAGAGATGGCCCGCATCAAAGGACTGGCAGATGTGGCCGATAAATATATGAACCGTGCCCGTGAGATGGCGGAGAAATGGGAGAAAGATGCTAAGGAAGGCGACCATTATCGCCTGGCTTTCGACCGTCCTGACACATGGAGTCAGAAATATAACATGATTTGGGACAAGTTGTGGCAGACCAACCTCTTCCCCAACAACGCCATGGATGTTGAGGTGAAATACTATCTCACCAAGCAAAACAAGTATGGTCTGCCCCTTGACATCCGTCGCGACTACACCAAGAGCGATTGGATCATGTGGACTGCCGCTATGTCGAAGGACAAGAAAACCTTCTTGAAATTTGTTGCGCCGCTTTATGCTTATATGAATGAGACAGAGAGCCGTGTGCCGACGAGCGACTGGTATGACACAAAAACCGCAGCCATGATAGGATTCAAGGCTCGCAGTGTAGTGGGTGGCCACTGGATGCGCGTGTTGGTAGAGAAATGGAATAATCAATAAATCATAATAATTATGGAAAAAACGACAATCCCTGCCGGATATGGATTGCTATCGGCTGTCCTGCTGGTATTCCTGATGCTTTGCATTGCTGGTTGCAAAGATGATGACGACAGCAATGCTGACTTGGTCCCTTTCGACCCTTCCAAAGATGTGGTTGTCAGTGATTTCACCCCAAAAGATGGTGGAGTCAACCAGAAGATGCTCATCTTCGGCAATAATTTCGGTGTCGACACAGCCATGGTGAAAGTCTCCATCGGTGGCAAGAGGGCGGTTGTGGTCAACGTAAAACCTACCGTCATCTATTGTTTCGTACCGGCTGGCGCCTATCGTGGTGACATACAAGTCACCATCGGCAATAAGACAGCCACTGCTAAAGAGACATTCCAGTATGAGCGCAAGATGGTGCTCAGTACGCTTTGCGGAAAAAGAAATGAGAGCGGAGACGACCCTTGGAATCCAGGTTCTGTGGGAGTTACTGTTCCTTTCAGCGAGGCAACTGGTTTCCGTGAGGATGGCTTCATGAAATGGGACCCACGCTATCCAGAGCGTCTCTATATCATCTATGACCATGGTGGTCCTGGCATACAAATGCTTGACATGAAACGCCGTACTGTGCAACTCGTCATGTCCAAGGCGGCGTGTTTCCAAGACCAGCGCTTGCGTACCATCGATTTTGCCGATGACCCCTATACCGGGGAGAAAGCCAAATACATGCTGGTATCCACCGACCGTGCCGACAACGGACAACAGTCGCCCAGCGTGTGGATTGTCACGCGAAACTACGACGGCACGTTCAGCAACAACTCACAACGACAGGTGCTCGCCTCTTACAAACAGTGCAACGGAGCCTCAATACATCCCGTCAATGGAGAACTTTATTTCAACAGTTATGAGAGCGGACAAGTGTTCCGCCTCGATATGGCACGGTTCTTTGAGACTCAGCAGGAAGGTTATGAGGGTGCTCCATGGAGTCCCTACATGGCCGATGGCGCCTATCAGAACATCTTCCGCATTCAGGACAATGGATGGGAGTTCCAAATCGATATCCATCCATCAGGAAAATATGCCTATATCGTGGTCATCAACCAGCATTACATTCTTCGCTCCGACTATAATGAGGCCGAGAAACGATTCTCCGCTCCTTATGTGTTTGCCGGAGAGATGGGACAAACCGGATGGGTGGAAGGCGTAGGAACAAGTGCACGCGTCAACCGACCCTATCAGGGATGTTTCGTCAAGAATCCGGAGTATGTGGCTGCTGGCCGTGAGGATGTCTATGATTTCTACTTCTGCGACAACCAAAACCACTGCATCCGTTATCTCACTCCCGACGGATTGGTGCGTACCTATGCCGGACGTGGCACATCGTCAATCACCGACAACAACATGTGGGGTACCGAGGATGGAGACCTGCGTGAGGTGGCACGATTCCGTGACCCGACAGGCATATGCTATAACGAGGAGACCAACACCTTCTATATTCTCGACACTGTGGGACACCGCATCCGCATGATTTCGATGGAAGGCAACGAGGAAAGTGAACAATGAAAAACGGTAACGCTATGAAGAAATATATCGTCATGCTGTTGATGATGCTCTGCGCCTCAGGTGCATGGGCACAAAGCGAATTGGAAATCACCGGAACGGTCACTGACGAGAAGGGTGAACCTCTCATCGGTGTGAGTGTCGTCGTCAAAGACGTCAACGGCCTGGGTGTGATTACAGATATCGACGGACATTATAAAATCAAGGCGAAACAATATCAGTCTTTGGTTTTCACATATATCGGCTTCAAGCCTCAGGAAGTGCTGTTGAAAGGCGACAAGACTGTCATCAACATCACCCTTCAAGAGGATTCCAAGAACATCATCGACGAGGTGGTGGTCACCGGTATGGGTACCCAGAGGAAACTCACCGTGACGGGTGCTGTGACCAATGTCAATATGGATGAGTTGAAGCATTACAGTTCTTCCAACTTGTCAAACACCCTTGCGGGTAATGTGCCGGGCATCATTGCCATGCAAACCAGCGGACAGCCAGGTCGCAACACCTCTGAGTTCTGGATTCGAGGCATCTCCACCTTTGGCGCAGGTTCCTCTGCCTATATCCTGGTGGATGGATTTGAGCGCGACAACATCAACGACCTCAATATCGAGGACATTGAGTCGTTCTCCGTGCTGAAAGATGCATCTGCTACAGCCATCTATGGTTCGAAAGGTGCCAATGGCGTCATTCTCATCACCACCAAACATGGTCATGCCGGCAAGATTAAAGTGAACGGCAAGGTGGAAACTTCCTACAACACACGTACGAAAACACCTGAGTTTGTCGACGGCATCAGTTATGCCAACCTGGTCAACGAGGCGCGCATCACACGAAATCAGCCCGCATACTATCAGCCAGAGGAGATAGAGATTATACGCACGGGCATCGACCCCGACCTATATCCCAATGTAGATTGGATGGACCTGCTGCTCAAAGACGGAGCATGGAGCTATCGTGCCAATGTCAACCTGAGCGGTGGCGGCAACACCTCACGTTATTATGCCTCCATGTCGTATGTTGAAGACCAAGGTATGTACAAAACCGATGAGACGCTGAAAAAGAAATACGACACCAATGCCAACTACAATCGCTGGAACTATCGCCTGAATGTGGATATTGACATCACACCCACCACATTGTTGAAACTTGGCGTCAGCGGCGACCTCTCGAAGAGAAACAGCCCGGGACAGTTGCGTTACCGTTCCATCGAAGAGGTGGAAAACAGCCAGAACAAGATGGACGTCTGGGTGAACGATGATGATATCTGGGGACAACTCTTCGGATACAATCCACTGCTTTCACCCATCAAGTATAGCAATGGCTATATGCCTATGATCAACATCGGACGTGGCAATGCAGCCATGATCAACCCTTGGGTGTCGGCCACTCAGTCGGGCTATAATGAGAACTGGAACAACAACCTGCAGAGCAACGTCACACTCGAACAGGACTTGAAGTTCATCACGCAAGGATTGAGGTTTACAGGACGTTTTGGCTATGACACCTACAACTCCAACTGGATTAGCCATCAGCAGGCTCCTGCACTCTACTCCGCTTTCCCACGTGACGTCAATACAGGTGCCATCAGCTACGACCGCGTTTACGACCAAAGCGACATGCATCAGTCATCGGGAAGCAATGGCTCGCGGCGTGAGTTCCTCGACTTGCTGTTGCATTGGGACAGAAGATTCGGCAAAGTACATTATTTCGGTGCCAATGTGAAATACACTCAAGACAGCTATATTCAGACCCAGAATATTGGTGACGATATCAAGAACAGTATCTCTCGCAAGAACATGGGTCTGGCCGGACAGGTCACCTACAACTTTGCCAACCGCTACTTCTTGGACTACAACTTTGGTTACAATGGCTCAGAGAATTTCGCCGACGGACACCGTTTCGGTTTCTTCCCTGCCTACTCCCTGGCATGGAATATCGGTGAGGAGCGCTGGATACAGAAAGCATTCCCGTGGATTAATATGTTAAAGGTGCGTTACTCTCACGGACGCGTGGGCAATGACAAGACAGGCGACCGCTTCCCCTACCTCTATACTTTGGACAATGTCGATGCCGGTTGGAACTGGGGCAACGGACATGTGTCAGGTATTCATTACACACAGGTGGCTTCACCCAACGTCACATGGGAGGAAGCCAAGAAAGATGACGTGGGCGTGGATATCGTCTTGTTCAGCAACCGTTTCTCTCTCACCGTGGATTACTTCAACGAGAAGCGCACCGGTATCTACATGTCGCGTAACTACCTGCCTTGGTCAACAGGTTTGGAGAGCACGCCGAAAGCCAATGTGGGAGCAGTAAAATCAAAAGGATTCGACGGTAATTTCAAGTATGAGGATACATTTGGGAAAATCCACTTGATAGCCCGAGGCAACATCACTTTCTCCAAGAACACCATCCTCGACTACGACGTGGAAAACAATGTTTATCCCTATCAATATCAGCGTGGATACCGAGTCAACCAAGTGCGTGGCCTCATTGCCGAAGGACTGTTCCGCGACTACGATGACATCCGCAACAGTCCGCTCCAAACATTCGGCAACGTGCAACCTGGTGACATCAAATACAAGGACGTAAATGGTGATGGTATCGTCAACGATGATGACGTTGTGGCAATTGGTGCCACCAGTACCCCCAACCTCATCTATGGTCTTGGTATTTCGGTGATGTATAAGAGTTTCGACATCAACCTTCATTTCCAGGGAGCAGGCAAATCCACTTTCCTCATGAATGGAATGTGTGTCTATGCGTTCAGCAACAACAACTACGGACAGATATTCAAAGGCATGGTCGATGACCGTTATATTGATACTGAGACCGCAGCCAAACTGGGTATCGCAGCCAATGCCGATCCCAATGCCACCTATCCGCGTCTGACTTACGGCAATAACTCCAACAACAACCGTGCCTCAAGCTACTGGTTGCGTGACGGCCGCTACCTGCGCCTTAAAAACTTGGATATCGGCTATACGCTACCCAAGACCTGGACTGGAAAAGTACATATCAACGACGTGCGCTTCTTCCTTCAGGCCACCAACCTGTTTACTATATCTAAATTCGACACCTGGGATCCAGAAATGGGCAGCAGCGACGGTCAGAAATATCCCATTACCAAAGCCGTCACAATGGGCGTTCAAATCAACCTTTAATACAGCATGACTATGAACAAGAAACAGATAAAAACAGCAGTTGCCGGCATCATTGCCTGCTGCGCTGTCAGCGTGACTCTTACCAACTGTGCTGACAATTTGGACTCCGACAAGTATTTTGAGGACCGCAAAACCCTTGAGACCGTCTTCACCAGTCGCACACAGTCGGAGCAATGGCTCGCCTATGCCTTTTCATTCATGAACAATGAATTGGCCGATGTCATCAGTAAGGGAAACGGGCATTATCATTGCTTCGCTGATGATATGTACTATGGCGACCGCGACCCGCAATATGGCGACAATGGTGAGTATCGGCACACCTACAATGCCTTCAAATTGGGCGAATATGACGAGGAGACGGGCTTCTGGGCATGGGAAAAAGCCTACAAGGGAATTTTCCAGGCTTCGGTATTCATCCACAACATCGATATCAACGAGCAGATGACTCCTGAGGAGCGGGCAGACCGCAAGGGACAGGCGCGCTTCGCACGGGCCTACTATTACTGGTTGCTGCTACGCCGTTATGGTCCGATACCCATCATGCCCGACGAAGGTGTGGACTATACCCAGAATTATGAAGCCATCTCCATACCTCGCAGTACTTATGCTGAGTGTGCTGATTATATCGCCAAGGAGATGGAGCAAGCCGCACAGGAGATACAATACTGGAAACGTGACCCCATGAACATGACCCGACCCACCAAAGGTTCTTGTCTGGCCACAAGGGCTCTGGCGCTGCTCTATGCCGCCTCACCTCTGGCCAACGGCCAGTTGAAGAATGGCAAGCACGACCCTTCCGTCAAGGATGATGTGGCACGTATGCTGGTCAATTTCAACGGGACACCATTGCTCAGCCTCGACTATGATGAGTCGAAATGGGCACGCGCCGCCGCCGCATGCCGTGATATTATCGAATGCGCAGGAGGTTACGAGCTCTATCATGCACCTTTCAATGCTGTCGCCACCTTCGACCGCGATGCCACCATCGTTCCGCCTGCCGACGGCAACTTCTCAGAGAAGTCATGGCCCTATGGATGGGCCGACATCGACCCGTACCTTAGCTATAGGCAAATCTTCGACGGAGAAGTGGGTATGGCCGACAATCCTGAACTGCTCTTCACCCGAGGCTACAATATGTGCGACGATATCAACAACTCTGTCACAGCCCTTGTCGCTCACCAGTTGCCCTCGTCACTCAATGGATGGAACTCACATGGCATGACACAGAAGATGGTTGACGCCTATTACATGAACGATGGAACCGACGTTCCTGGCAAGGACGACGAGATGAACGGAGGCGACGGTTCGGAGCGCATACAAGGATGGACCACCGCGCGCAACTTCAGACAATACGCTCCGTTGGCTACCAACGTGTCGCTTCAATAGGCCAACCGCGAAACCCGTTTCTATGCTTCCGTGGCTTTCAATGGCTCCAAATGGTGGGACACCAACCCCAGCCATACCACATCAGGCACCTATCAGCCCATCTACTACTATCGTGACAGTGAGACCGGTGAT
>JAGCXX010000298.1 GCA_017961115.1 Prevotella sp.
GACATATACAGACAAGAGGATGATGTACTGCATCAATCATATCAAAGTAGGAAAAGGATTATAGAAGGGCAACTCGACTATGACAAAGAGATGCAGGGAAAACGTTTCGACGGCCTATACAAATGGCAATAATCTGAGTGACTGACGCACTAAATCCACGACTATGCTTTTCATCTGGGAAGCAACTTATGCATCACCATCTTATAGCATTTATTATAAACAATTGCAACAAGGACACAAACAACGGCATACGCCAAAGTCACAAGAAAAAAACAATCTCCCATATACTCCCTAAAGGGCAACATCCTAACCAAAGGATGGCAAACAAACAAAGCAGCAGAAATTTCTCCTAAATATGCGAAACAGCGTGAGAAGAAAGATGAGAGATGCCTCCAAAAGCCAGAAAGCCCCTTTCCTTCACAAAAATGAACACCAATAAAGCCAAAGATAGGCAGCACAAATAATGGACTGAATGCCCAAAGCCATGGGTTGATCGTGCTCCAAACCCAAATAATTGTAAATGCCATCAAAGCCACCCCCCAGTGCTTGCTTAAAAAAGCAAGTCCCAACACTGTTTTTTGTCTGGCATACAACACGCCAACAAGAAAGACGGGCAACCATAAGGGTGAGTTATGGCGCAATATCGCATTGGTCATGTCATCTGCAAATAATTCTACAGCCACACTGGCAGCCATCATCAAAAAAGTCACTGCGATTAAGAATGTCTTACTTCGGAAACGATAGAAAAGCAAGTAAAGAATATAAAACTGAAGGGTAAGTCCAAAATACCAATAAACTCCCGGAACAATCATTCTCGGACGGTACAAATTGATAGTCATCGTAAACTGTGCTATTGACAAGTTGCAAAAAACAGACTGTCTTGAAATCAAAATGTAAATAAGAAAACATGGAGCTAAAAGCACAAACAATTTCAAGAAATTTTTCCACAAATAGGGAACAACCTGCAACCTGCTTCTCTGCTTACTTAAATTACCCCCTGAAGAATTACGCTCATGCTTCATCACCAGCCCATAGCCACTAAGGAACATAAAAACGGGCACTCCATACCATCCAAAATAAGAAAAGAAAATCCTTATGAGGGGAGAGGAAAAAGAGGATAATGAATCCAGCAGCATATCAGTTTTGATGGATGAAAAATAAAACTCATTCTCTTTCACCTGAACAGTCATATGGAGAAAGTTGTGAAGAACAATCATAAAGATGGCGGCTCCACGCATACGAAGAGACCTTTCACGTGTCAGATTATCCATTTTTTGCAGAACTGAAAAAATAATTCTTATTCAACATAGCACTATTTTATCCCAAACTCAGGCTATCTGATTTGCAACGCCACGGGACTAACGACTGCAGATGGTAACCTTACCTCAACCATTCCTTCTTTAATCGTATAGGGGAGTTTCTTCCCTGTGGCAAGCATGTAAATTTTCTGACCTTTTGAAGGATTATTTCCTTTCCAGGTGATAGTTGTGGTTGGTCTGGAGTTATTTGTGGGAACAAAGATGGCAAAAAGGGAACGTCCGTCCTTGGATTTTGTGAACCAAACATCACCATCATGATAATCAGGGGTGGTAACAGTCCCATAGATGGCTTTGCCATTTGCCTTGAGCCATCGTCCAATCTCCTGCAATCGCTCTACGGCATCTTGTGGGATGACACCCTCCGGAGTTGGGCCCACTCCCAACAACAAATTGCCACCTTTGGCCACAATTTCCACTAATTTGGCAATTATCTGTTGTGAAGACTTCCATTGCGGATGCGGCACATAACCCCAGTCGTTGCTCAGCGTGATGCAACTCTCCCATGGATGTAGTATCTGATGGTCGGGAATCGCCTGCTCGGGAGTTTGGTAATTCTCGTAAGGTCCCTGTATGGTGCGGTCAACAACCAACAAACCTGGCTGGCATCTGCGGCCCATGGCAGCAATGGTTGGCATATCGATATCCTGTCCTTTGTTTTCTGGATACACCCATCCGCCATCGAGCCAAAGGATGTCGACAGGGCCATATCCAGAGAGTATTTCATGCAACTGTCGGTGTGTAAATTGCTTGAACTGCTCCCAACGCCATGGATGTTTGTCAACCGGATAATTGACATTGCGCCCCTTCTTGGCATATACATCCCACCAATAGAACTGTGAGTGCCAATCGGGTTTGGAGAAATAAGCCCCTATCATGAACTGCTCTTTACGGAATGCATCAAACACATGCCTCAAGGCATCTCTCCTGCTGTCATTGCGGAAGGCATGTTTGGCGATGGAAAAATCTGTCTCTTTGCTGTCCCAAAGACAGAAACCATCGTGATGCTTGGTGGTGAAGACCATGTAGCGCATACCTGCCTCACGGCATACCCTTGCCCACTGCCCGGCATCAAATGCTTGGGGGCAGAACTTGTCGGCTAGCGATTCATACCAATCAATATATTCCTGATAAGTCTTTGTTGTGTCGCGTGTAATCCAATTCTCATCGCATATGCTCCACGACTCCACTATGCCCGGTACGGAATAAATGCCCCAATGGAGGATAACACCAAATTTGAGGTCCTGCCACTGAACCAATTTCTCCTGCACATCTTTCTCCTTAGGCCACACATATCCGTCTGCCTGCTTCACAATATCATTCTGAGCCAAAAAAGGAATGACAAAGAAAGGTGCAGACATGATGAAAGCTAATAGAAGTATTCTTTTTGTCAAAATCATCGGTTGATGCTGTTAATGATGCAAATATAAACAATTGTATGCAAACCACAAAAAACTACACAAAAAAACTACAGCTACCCTATTTTTGAGCTTTTCAACGTAAAGTATTCCCATTTTTTATTACTTTTGCAAATCCTCTAAGGAACATTCTTTTTAAAGACAAGATATATAGTTGTGATAAAATATATAAGAAATCAGTTAACAAGAATATTGATGCGACTGGCCTTTTTGTTCCCAGACCGCATTTATCTGCATTTACTGTATTATCTTGTCATGGGTAGGCGACTGCATCTTAATCAACCTGTTTTATTCAGCGAGAAATTGCAATGGCTTAAGTTGCATCAGAAAGAACCCCAATTCACACTATTGGTAGACAAATTGGCTGTTAAAGAGCATATATCCAAGATTATAGGCCCCAGTTATGTATGCCCTACTATAGCGATATGGGATCGTGTGGAAGATATTAACTTTGACCTACTGCCCAATCAGTTTGTACTTAAAACAACACATAGCGGAGGAAACACTGGCGTTGTCGTCTGCCACGACAAGGATAATTTAGATCAAACTGTCGCCAAGGCAAAGTTGAAGGAGTCGATGAACACCAGCATCTACAACAAATATAGGGAGTGGCCTTACAAAAATGTGAGACGCCGCATTTTTGCCGAACAATATTTGGGCAAGGATATTATGGATTATAAGTTTTACTGTTGCGACGGCGAAGTGGTCTGCATCCTACTGTGCTCAGGCAGGCAAGAAGGAAAAGTGAAGTATTATTTCCTAAATACGAACTGGGAAATATGCCCCTTCAATAAAGACAGCATTCAAATAGGAAATCTCTTTTCTGTTCCA
The DNA here is from genome assembly GCA_017961115.1 of Prevotella sp. Lineage (GTDB taxonomy): Bacteria > Bacteroidota > Bacteroidia > Bacteroidales > Bacteroidaceae > Prevotella. The sequence continues at coordinate 3,566 of JAGCXX010000298.1, forward strand.
CCTCCCAGCAACTTGGACCAACTTCTCAAAACTGCCAGCCATCTTTCCGAAGGCTTCCCCTTTGTACGTATTGACTTATATAATGTAGATGGACACATCTATTTTGGAGAATACACCTTTTATCCTGCCAGCGGAATAGACCCCCAAAAGACCATTGAGTTTGACGAAATGTTGGGAAAGAAAATTCATCTGCCCATAAAACAGTAACTATTCATATCTATAAACGACATAACATGATTAAGATAGCCATCGCCGGAGACTTTGTGGCAACCAATAGAATAAAGCTGTATGCAGATAATCAGCAATTTGAGGAGATATTGGGGGAAACAAAAGCCATTTTCCAAAATTATGACTACCGTATTGTCAACCTGGAAAGCCCTGTTGCTTCAGAAGATGCCCAATCCATCATAAAATGCGGTCCATCATTAAGGTGTAATGAGCACGCTATCAACATGCTTGCACATGGAGGTTTTAACTGTGCCACACTAGCCAACAACCATTTTTATGATTATGGCGATATTGGGGTGGTAACTACCATCAGCACACTTGACCAGTATAATATTGACCATGTAGGTGGCGGCCGCAATTTGGATGAAGCAGCTGCAACCCTGTTCAAGCAAATCAATGATGAAACACTTGCCATCATCAATTGCTGCGAACATGAATTCAGTATAGCAACTCCCCGTACCGGTGGAAGCAACCCTCTTAACCCTATCAAGCAATATCACGCCATTTGTGAAGCTCGCTCAAAAGCAGATTATGTAATTGTTATTACGCACGGAGGTATCGAAGATTATGACAAACCAACCCCTCGGATGCAGGAAACCTATCGATTCTTTATTGAAATCGGTGCAGATGCCGTGATCAACCATCACCAACATTGTCCAAGTGGATATGAAGTCTATCAAGGCAAACCCATTTTCTATGGATTGGGCAATTTCTGCTTTGATTCCATCCGAATGAAAAACATGCCCCGAAACAAAGGTTATGTAACAGGAATCATATTTGATGGAGATAAAGTATCCTTCCAACTTTATCCTTATTTACAATGCAATGGCGAGCCCGGCGTGAATTATTTAGACGAAGCCAACCGCAAGGTTTTTCTTAACGAAATAACACAGCTCAATGACGTCATATCCAATCCTCAAAGCCTTGCCGAGATTTATGAGGCTTATTTGGAATCCACATCCGGTTATTTACGCCCAATTTTCACTCCCTATTCTAAAAAATGGTCTGATGCCTTGTTCAGTAAAGGTTTGCTTCCTTTCTACTACCCAAAAAACAAATGGCCTTTTGTTCTCAACAAGATAGAATGTGAATCACACCGTGAAAGGCTCATCGACTTCATCAAGAAGCAAATCCGCTAAACAAGCAATAAGTTTAAAATCATATCCCTGCCCATGATATACAACTCTCTCCGCTTTATTTTTCTGTATCCGCTGCTGTTTCTTGTTTACCATATTATCCCAGCCAGATACAACTCCATACGCAACCTTTACCTGCTCGCTGTTAGTTATGCCCTGTATATTTGTTGGAAACCAGTCTATGTTTTGGTCCTTCTTTTTGTTACGGCAATCACTTACACCACAGCAAGAGTTTGCCGTCATGTACGGCACCCCAAACTTTTGCTATTTTCTTCTCTGGTGCTTACCATTCTTCCGCTGCTCACTTTCAAATATCTTAACTTCATCAACGACACACTTGTTGATGTTTTTACCATCATAGGGTTTCATGTACATCTCCCTGGCCTCAATTGGGCCATACCTGTCGGCATTTCATTCTTCACCTTTCAGGCTGTTGGCTATGTCTGTGATGTCTATAAGAATCGGATTGAGCCAGAAAATAATTTTCTCACTTATGCCTTGTTCGTATCATTCTTTCCATCCATTCTCTCTGGCCCTATTAACAAGGCATCCCTGATGCTGCCTCAATTCAACAATCCTCGCTCCAGCCTTGACTATAAAAAATTCGTTGAAGGAATGAAGATGGTGCTATGGGGAATGCTGATGAAGACAGTTGTGGCTGACCGTGTCGGAATCTATGTGGATACAATTATGCCGAACTATCATTATTACAGTGGTTTGACATGTTTTGTGGCAAGTTTGCTTTATACCATTCAGATTTACGCTGACTTCGCTGGTTACTCCCTAATGGCTATTGGGGTGGGAAAGACATTGGGTTTTGAATTGACTGAAAATTTCCATAGGCCCTACTTTGCAGTGAGTGTCACGGATTTCTGGCATCGATGGCATATCTCACTGTCCACATGGCTTAAGGATTATGTCTATATTCCACTCGGTGGAAGCCGTTGCAGCAAGGTGCGCAACTATTGGAACATCTTTGTCACTTTTCTCGTGAGCGGCATTTGGCATGGAGCCAACTGGACATTCATTGTGTGGGGTTGCATACATGGTGTTTGCCAGATCATAGAGAAAATGCTGGGACAACAAAAGTGCAAATACGGATGGCTGGGAAAGACTGTCAAGATTTTCATTACATTTCTGATTGTCAATTTTGCGTGGATTTTTTTCCGCATGCCCACAATAGGTGAGGCCTGTGGTATCATAACACGCATATTCGACTTCTCTCAGCCATTTACCCTTTTCTATGACGACCTACAGACGCTCGCACTTACCTTCATCAGCATCACAATCCTCTTCGCTAAAGACATTCGCGATGAGTTCTTCCCATCACGAATACCTTTAATGAACAACAAACTGCTGTTTGTCAGATGGGCAACATATGTTGTCCTCACTCTTACCATCCTCCTCATGGGTGTGTTTGGTGCCGACCAGTTTATTTATGCAAATTTCTAAAACAATGAAAAAAATCATCATACGGTCTGTTTTGCTTCTTGGTCTCATCATCATGGGAGACTTCATTGTCGGCCATGCATTAGGCTATATTACCGAGACAATAAAAACAGGAGGTCAAGGACGAGACAACTATATTTGCAACGAATGTAAAGACGCCATCCTTGTTTTCGGATCATCAAGGGCACTGCACCATTACGACGTGCCTATCCTAAGCGACTCCCTTGGTATGACTGGCTATAACTGCGGTGCAGATGGTTGTGGCATACTATCGTCTTACGCACGTCTGAAAATGATAAGAGAGCGCCATGTGCCAAAAATAATCATTCTCGACTTGGTAACTGGCTACGACGTATTGAAAAAAGGAGACAATTCCCAGCAACTTGCATGGTTGAAAAACAGATTTGACAGAGAAGGTATGGCAGAACTTTTTTACGATGTTGACCCTTCATATAAGTATAAAATGCTGTCATCTTGCTATAGATACAACTCATCATTCATCAAGAGTTTGTTTGTTTATCTCACTGGGTACACTATTGAAGAGGAGAACATGATGGGCTACGTGCCTAGTCATACCAAGATGCGCTCTCCACTAAGAAAAATAGAAAAAGGCGCAAAAGACATAAAATATGATCCCATTAAGTTAAAATACATGGACAGGTTTTTTCAGCTTGCCGAAAAATCTCACCTTTATGTTGTTCAAAGTCCCATTTGGTATGAATGCGACTCAGCAAAGTCCAAAGAAGCACAAATTATAAAAGACCTCTGCAAGCGAAAAGGCATCCCCTTCATCAACTTCACCAATAATCCCAAATTCATGTTCGTAGACAGTCTTTTCGCAGATGGTAAACACATGAACGCCAATGGAGCTGCTGAATTCACCAAAGAATTGGCAAAAATCATCAAAAAAAGAGAAAGAGAGTTAGGAAACATTCAAGAAGAATAAAATATCATCTTTTGGCCTTTGCAATACTATTTGCAAAAGTACACGATTGCATCCAAACTTCATCTTTTATCCCATTTTACAAATGGAAGCAACGTTTTCAAAAAGAAGATATTAAAAAAATGTAAAAAAACGAGTTTTTCATTTTAAAATTGCTACTTTTGCAGCTCTGTTGTTTTTACCACATTTGATAAACATCTGAGAAAAAGCAGAATCAAGTTGATTGATTTAGTCAAGGAGTCCAAACACTGATGCTTTCTTTGTATAAGAAATACCTGCCTTACGAAGCAGCACAGAAAGTCCTTGTCAATGTGGGCAACAAAAAATAAAGTGCACAAAACATGATATGTGGAAAATTTTTTACACGCTTAGTTGAGTTCTTTAGTGAAAATTGGAGGCAATTACTTGCCATCACGATAGCCATTGTCCTCCCTGCCAGCCTTGTCAATTTCGGACGGAAAACCTTCTGGATTCTTCTCTCTGACACATGTTTTGAAATGGGAGTATTCTTTCTCTTCGCAGCCATGTTGGGACGCTGGGGAAAATGGCTTTGTCACATAACTTTCATCATAGCCGTAATAGACTTCGGACTGAGTTTTGGCAATTATCTTGCCGTAGGTCAGGAAGTAAGCCTTCACACCTTCTATTTGATTTTGGGCACAAATCCAGACGAGGCATCAGAATTTTTCAGTTTCTACTTTCCCATCTCTAAAGTGTTGCTATGGATAGCAGCCATCACCCTGCTTTGCCTATTGTATTTTGCTAAAAAACCTCGATTGACCGTTGGTCGTAAAGCCTCACAAATAGGAACGGTTGTTTTTTTGGTGACAGCCATATTGTGTTTTCCATCTTTGAAGCGCGATATGTACTATTGGTTCAACAAGACCTTACCCATTAAATATCTGATTATCTTAAAAGATTATGAGCCACTCAACAAAGTGGCAGAAAACCGACACGACATTCCTCTTTCTGAGGTGTCTACCGAACACCCGCAAAACATTGTCATTATCATCGGTGAGTCTTTCTCTAAGTCACATTCCTCCATTTATGGGTATAAAAAAGATACCAATCCTGAATTGGCCAAACTTGCTGACCAAGGCAGCTTATTAGCTTTTACTCAATGTACTGCCCCGGCTCCATTCACCCATCAAGCGTTTAAAAACATTTTTTCCCTGTGGGATGGCAACGTTAAAATGGTCAATAGTGCAAAAGAGGGTATAGTCAACGGTCTGAAAAAGATTTTCATGCCATGGACTAATAAAGACAATTGGTATGACTATCCCACCTTTTTCGATGTTTTCAGCCAAAAATATACCATCAGATGGGTATCCAACCAAAATTCCTATGGCATGTTTGACAATGTACAGGCAACCTTTGCCGATCTTTCAGATACCATATGGTATGCAGAGCAACATCCTGAGGCTTCTAGCCGATACGATCAGGTGGTTGTGCCAGCTTTGGATTCTTTCCTCAAAAACGACAGCCTTCCCACCATCACCATTGTCAACCTAATGGGTCAGCATGAGGATTTCTCAAATCGGTACCCATCATCATGGGAATACTTCAAACCTGAAGACTACAAAGAATACCCTGCTCACCAACGAGAACGACTGGCTCAATATGATAATGCCACTCGATACAACGATCATGTGGTGGCCTCAATTATCAATCTGTACAAAGATGAGTGTGCAATGGTTTTCTATTTCCCCGACCACGGATTGGACATATATGAGTCTGACCCAAACTACGTCGGACATGCTGCAGACCGAAGCCAAAAGTCCTGGGATGTCTCTTGCCAAATTCCTTTCTACATCTATGTCACAAACAGCTATCAGGAAGCATTCCCGCAGCAGGTGGAACAGTTAAGGAACTCGCTTCACAAACCATTCAACACCAAGAACTTCATCTACACTCTGATGAAAATTTCAGGATGGAAACTATCCCAAGAAACCAACAAAGATGACCAAGGTCTTCTATAGGATTACCTTATTACCCAAAAAAACAACCAAAAATTATATTCCTATCTGCAAAAAAAAAGCATTTCCTCCCTTATTATAAAAAAAATGATTACCTTTGTGCTTTGAAAACAAGAAAGCGTTGATTGCAGATACTGCAAGATTGGGATTGTATGATTTTTCTGTCATTTTTGATGGTCTTGCGCAATTCTTGCAAAAGATGATTGCGTGATTTTGTATGACCTGGTCTTTAAGGTGGTATGGCATTCTGGCTTTATCTTTTTTGCCTATACGTCGCTTTTGTCAAAATCAGCGATGAGGGAAAGATATGCCCATGCCTTCAATCCTCATGCTATCTAACTGCCAATATGCTTCCCTGTCAACATCTTTTCAAAACATCATGCGGTCAAATACACCTCAAAAATACACATCAACTGACAAATTCCTATGGTTTGTCACATTTGCGTTTCTTGTCTCCGTCAATATCTTTGGAGAAAAGCCTGTTGTCCTGGCAGGATTCTCAATTTTGATACTGCTATTCTCTAACTTCAAGTTAACAATCAACAAATACCACCTTTTTACCCTTCAATTCTGCCTTTTTTGTTATGCCACCCTTTTTTGGGCCATGAACGGCTACTACACCATTCGCATATCCAAAACCATCTTTTTCTCACTGATGTGCTTGTTCATTTTTTATGAGTATTGGAAAAACATCAGAGATATCAACATTTTGCTCAAGATTATCATGTGGGCAGGCTTTGTCATAGTCGCATACACTTATTTTTACTATGGTGTTGAGGATATTATTTCAACAGAAGAAGATGGAGCGCGCATGAAAAATGCGTTTAATAATGTCAACACGATAGCGATGCTGACCGCCATCGTCTTAATGATCAACTATTACTTTTTCATATTTGTAAAAAAAGACTGGACAATTGTAATATGGCTACCATGCCTATTCATCATTGGTGCCACACAGTCAAGAAAAGCATTTGTGATGCTGGTGCTTGGCATTTTTTTCCTCTATTACTTCAAACAAAGAAGAAATGTCAAAGGAGATTCCTTTATGCCTGCCATGAAAATTGCAGCATTCTCCATAATAGGTATCTTCACCCTTATCATCTTGAGTCAGACCAGCATGTTTTCAGGTCTGGCTGACCGAATGAATGGCATGATAGCTTCTATAACTGGTGAAGGCCACGAAGACGCATCTTCATATCTTAGGCGTATTTACAGGGAAGCTGCTTGGAGACAATTTCAAAAAACGCCCTTTTTGGGTTGCGGCATCAACAATTCGATGCTTTTCCTTCATGAAGAATACGGCAAGACCACCTATACCCATTGCAACTACGCCGAACTTGCCGCATGTGGAGGCATTGTGGGACTCATCTCCTATTACAGCATGTATCTGTACCTTTTGTTTAAAGAATTTAAATATATTAGATTAGACAGTAGCGCAGTGCTTGTTGTCACATGGATTCTCATCCGACTGGTGACGGATTGGGGCACTGTATCTTATTATTCATTAACGACTTACTTCTATCTGATGGTGTTCTTTATGCATTTGGATAACATGAAACGAAAATATCCACAAATCAGATGACCTACAGCTTTCTTCTCGCCGACCTTGGGACGGGGGGCTCAGAACGTGTGAGCATTCTCCTGGCCCGTGTACTGAAACGGCATGGCCACCAGGTCAGATTTGTTTGCCTATGTGGCGGAGAAGATGAAATCAGCGAATGGATCAAACCTGAGTTTGAACTCGACATCCTTGGGGCAAGCCGTATCCTCACCGCCCTTCCAAAGTTGATGAGATACTTGCGGCAACACCGCGACACCATCATGTTTTCCAGTTGCGAATACGTCTCTTTACTGGCTCTTATTGCTGGTCGCCGGCTGGGTATCCCTACTGTCGTACGCCTGCCCAACATGCCCAGCAATCATTTGTACAGCGGTTTTACCGAATTCAAATGGAATGTCATTCGCTGGCTCAACAAGCGTTTGCTCCCCTGGGCTAAGGTCATCATCGCACAGACCGATGCCATGCGAGAAGAGGCTATGGAGCGATATGATTTGATTGGCGACAAAGTAGTGACCATCAACAATCCCGTTGATAAAGATGCAATCCTGGCAGCATCTGAAAATCACGTCAATCCTTTTACCGAGGGAGGCATCCAATTCCTTACGGTAAGCAATATCACTTATTCCAAGGGAATCGACGTGTTGCTAAATGCCTTTTCTATTGTGAGGAAGCAGTTGCCAGAAGCACACCTCACCATCCTCGGACGTATCGGCTCCGACTATGCCAAGGAAATGACAAACCGTGTCTCCCCGTCAGATGGTGTCAGATTCATGGGGTTCACCCCCAACCCCTATCCATATATGCGCTACTGTGATGTGTTTGTGCTCCCATCCCGAATGGAGGGATTTCCCAACGTGGTGCTCGAAGCCATGTGTTTCGATAAACCCGTTGCTGCTACCAGGTGCGTTCCCATCATCAGTGAAATAGTGAAGGAGGGAGTCAATGGACACACCTGCCAGTCCGAAGATACCGCAGCATTGGCTCAATGTATGGCAGAGTCAGTCCGACTGAACGATATCCACAACACCTACAGTCTTTTCGATGAGCAAAAGTTTTGTCAGGTGATGGAGTTCTCTGCTAAAAGCAAACCCATACCAACAAATTCAGCAGCCATGGCTCAAGCATGATTGCATAAAGGACATTCATTCCCCATTTTGAAAGAAAATCAAGTCTACAGACAATCCAATATAAAAAATCATTTCGACACATAAATATGAAGATACCCTTTTCTCCCCCTTATATTGACGAAAGTGTCATCAATGAAGTAGTGGACTCTCTTCGCTCCGGATGGATTACCACAGGACCAAAAGTTAAGGCTCTTGAGGCAGAAGTCATGAAACTTACTGCTTGTCAGGCTGCGCTGGCAGTAAACTCATGGACATCGGGAGCCATTATGATGCTTCGCTGGCTGGGACTCAAAAGCGATGACGAAGTCATCATTCCTGCCTACACTTATTGCGCTACCGCCATGGCCGTCATGTGGGCAGGAGCCAAAGTGGTGATGGTCGACTCTGGGAAAGACTTCAACATATCCGTGGATGAAATAAGAAAAGCCATTACCCCACACACCAAAGCCATCATTCCCGTCGACATAGCTGGTTTCCCTTGCGACTATGATGCCATCATGTCACTTGTCAACGAACCTGAGATACGGGCGATGTACCATCCGTCATCACCAGTGCAAGAACAATTGGGAAGAATCTTGGTCCTCAACGACTCTGCCCATTCACTGGGTGCCCGCTATCACGGACAGACAGCAGGTCGCCAGACCGACATTACCATATTCTCCCTTCATGCTGTGAAAAATATCACAACAGCAGAAGGCGGCATCATCTGCTTCAACTTGCCAGTGCCTTTTGACAACGCACAACTCTACAAGGACATGCGGCTGATGACACTCAACTGCCAAACCAAAGATGCCTACACCAAGAGTCAGGCTGGCGGATGGCGATATGATATCGTGGGAAGAGGAATGAAGGTAAATATGGCTGACATCAATGCTGCTATCGGCCTGGCCCAAATTCGACAATACGATAAGCTTTTGGCTGAACGAAAACGCATCTACAATGCATACGACGAGGCCTTGAGCCAATACGACTGGGCCATCCTGCCTCCATCCGTTAAAGACGACACCATAACATCATATCATGTCTATACCTTGCGCATCAAAGGGTTCACAGAACAACAGAGGGATGAACTGATAAGAGAAATCGCACAGCACGAAGTAGCGGTAAATGTGCATTTCGTCCCACTGCCAATGCTCACCTACTATCGCTCACTCGGTTACGACATCTCCAACTATCCCAACGCACGCAGGCACTACGAACATGAGGTTTCTCTGCCCGTCTATCCCCAACTCACCAATGAGCAGGTGCAGACAGTGATAGAAACGGTTGTCAATGCCCATGACACCATCGTGGCACGCCACCAAATATGATTAGGTTTTTCGACATCCTGCTTTCTGCCATCGGCCTCATATTGCTGTCGCCGGTATTCCTGACCATCTACATCATCATCCGCGCCAGCAGTTCCGGACCTGGCTTCTATTCACAGAAACGCATAGGCAAGAACGGCATTCCTTTCAGACTCTACAAATTCCGCACCATGCGGAGAGGCTCCGACCGAGGACGCCTCATCACTGTTGGAGGAAAGGATACTCGCATCACAAAAGCCGGATACTACATTCGCAAATACAAACTTGATGAGCTTCCCCAACTGTGGAACGTGTTCGTCGGCGAGATGAGCCTGGTAGGGCCACGTCCTGAGGTGGAAAAATATGTTAGGCTGTATACGCCATCACAACGTGTAGTACTGAGTGTTCGCCCAGGCATTACCGACTATGCCTCCATCGAATTTTCCAACGAGAACGAACTGCTTGGAAAAAGCGACAATCCAGAGCGCATGTATGTCGAGGAAATCATGCCCAAGAAAATAGAATACAACCTCCGATACATCAACAACCGTACGCTGAAGGAATATTTTAAAATCATATTCCTCACATTTGCCAAAATATCCAAACATTAGCCAAATTAAAGATATGGAAAAAGATACTATATATTTGGATTTCCTTAAGTTCTGCCTCAACGACCATCTTCCGGTTCCTCCTAGTATCAAGGACATCAATTGGCACGATTTGCTTGAGTTCGGTAAAAAGCACACCATTTCAGGTTTGTATGTCCCCACGGTTCTGACAAAAGACGGGAAAATAAAGCCGGAAGACTTTATGGGCAACAAACCCACCGACGACGATGTCATGGAATGGGTTCTTGAGGATTACAAACTCCGGAAAATCAGCACAAATCTATTCGAGAATACCCAAAAGGCATCCGAGTGGTTCCGGGAGCAGGGTTTCCGCAACTGCATTCTCAAGGGACAGGGCAACGCACTTATGTATCCCGATCCCATGTTGCGCACCTGTGGTGACATTGACATCTGGCTCGAGGGTACAAGAGACGAAATATTGGCTTTCACCTCAAAATATCACAACGGACATGCAGGTTCGATGCATGTCGACTTCCCCATGTTCAAAGACACCACAGTAGAGGTACACTTCAAACCCACCCGTATGTTCAACCCGCGGATGAACAAAAAAATCTGGGCCTATTGCGACAGTGTGGCCAATGATCAGTTTGAACACATGGTTTCCTCAGCCGATGGCAAGTACAAATTCACAACGCCCACCTCAGAGTTCAACGCTTTCTTCCAACTCGATCACATTTTCCGGCATTTTATCAACGAAGGTATCGGACTTCGACAGATTATCGACTATTTCTACCTATTGCGCAAGCGCTATGATGAGGGCATACCATCGGGAGCCAACGAAGAGCTCATTTCTGTCCTCAACCGATTCAACCTCAAGAGATTTTCAAGAGCAATGATGTATGTCTTGCATGAGTTTCTTGGACTGGAGGAGAAGTACCTCTACATCAAGCCCCACAAAGCTGAAGGAGAGTTCCTGCTTAACGAGATTCTCCATGCAGGCAATTTCGGCAAATATGAACAGCGACTGGACAACTCGCTTGAAGGGGTGAAAGGGCATGTCAAACGCTTTCTTGTGCTGACCAAGTACAAATACAGATTGCTTCGACACTATCCCTCTGAAGCCTTCTGGATGCCCATACGCGACCTGCGCTATCATTTCAACCATAGAGGTGAAATGGAAGAGTAGGAGCATTACAAGACTACCAAACTGAGCCACCTCAATAACAAAACAAAGATATGGCAAACAACAGAAATCATCTTGTCATCATGGCAGGCGGCATAGGCAGCCGCTTCTGGCCTATGAGTACGGCAGAGAAACCCAAACAGTTTATTGACGTACTGGGAGTAGGCCGCACTTTGCTGCAACTCACCATCGACCGTTTTGAAGGCATCTGTGAGCCAGACCACATTTGGGTGGTGACCAATGCCAAGTATGCTGACATCGTACATGAGCAACTGCCTCAAATCCCCTTGGAGCACATCCTCTGTGAACCCTGCCGACGCAATACCGCACCCTGCATCGCATATGTAAGCTGGCGCATCAAGAAGGAAGACCCGAAAGCCAACATAGTGGTGACACCCAGCGACCACATTGTGACCAACAGCAGCGAGTTCAGACGAGTGATATCCTCTTGCCTGCAGTTCACCGGAGAGACCGATGCCATCGTCACTCTCGGCATGAAACCCACCCGCCCCGAAACTGGCTATGGCTACATACAGGCTGACCTGACCGCCAGTTCGCTGCGCAACAAGGAGATTTTCCGTGTGGATTCTTTCCGTGAGAAACCCGATGCAGCCACCGCTGAGAAATACATCAAGAACAAAAGCTATTTCTGGAATGCAGGCATCTTTATCTGGAGCGTGAGCACCATCGTCAATGCCTTCAGAGTTTACAAGCCAGCCATGTCAAAGGTATTCGAGAACATGTTTCCCATTCTCGGCACTCCAGAAGAGCAAGATGCCATCAACCAACGCTATCCTGAGTGCGAGAGCATCTCTGTCGATTACGCCATCATGGAGAAGGCGTCAGAAATCTTCGTTTGTCCTGCAGACTTTGGATGGAGCGACCTTGGAACATGGGGTTCGCTGATGGTACAAACCCCCAAGGACCTTTACGGCAACAGCAAGATAGGCAACAACATTTCTGTTTTCGACACCCACAACTGCATCATTCATACTACTGAGGAGCGGAAAGTGGTGATTCAAGGGCTTGATGGATACATTATCGCGGAAAAAGACAACACGCTGCTTATCTGCCGCCTCAGCGAAGAGCAGAAAATCAAACAGTTCTCAGGAGAAGGCTGACATGCCTCCCTTATATCTTCATCAATCAAACAGCACTTTCAAATGAAAGACAAAATAGCACTCATAACAGGCATCACCGGTCAGGATGGCTCATACCTCGCTGAATTTCTTATTGACAAAGGGTATGAAGTACATGGTCTGCTTCGTCGGTCTTCGTCATTCAACACTGGCCGTATTGAGCACCTTTACCTTGACGAGTGGGTTCGTGACATGAAAAAGAAACGTCTTGTCAACCTGCATTGGGCTGACATGACTGATTCCTCCTCACTAATTAGAATTATCGGGGAGGTTAAGCCAACTGAAATCTACAATCTCGCTGCGCAAAGCCATGTCAAGGTATCCTTTGATGTACCTGAATATACAGCCGACACCGATGCCGTGGGCGTTCTCCGCTTGCTGGAGGCAGTGCGCATTTGCGGACTGGAAAAGCAATGCCGCATCTACCAAGCCTCAACCTCTGAACTATATGGAAAAGTTCAGGAAGTGCCACAGAAGGAGACCACTCCATTCTATCCCCGCTCCCCATACGCTGTGGCCAAACTCTACGGATTCTGGATTATGAAGAACTATCGCGAGAGCTATGGCATGTTTTGCTGCAATGGTATCCTCTTCAACCACGAGAGTGAGCGCCGCGGTGAGAACTTCGTCACCCGGAAAATCACGTTGGCTGCAGCACGCATCGCCCAAGGTTTCCAAGACAAGCTTTACCTGGGCAACCTCAATTCTCTCCGTGACTGGGGGTATGCCAAAGATTATGTGGAGTGCATGTGGTTGATACTCCAGCAACCCGAACCCGATGACTTTGTCATCGCCACCGGCGAGTACCACACCGTGAGAGAGTTTGCCACATTGGCTTTCGAAGCAGTAGGTATCCATCTTGAGTGGAAGGGAGAGGGTGTAAACGAACAAGGCATCGACAAGGCAACAGGCAGAATCATCGTTGAGGTCGACCCCAAATATTTCCGTCCTGCTGAAGTTGACCAACTGCTTGGAGACCCCACCAAGGCCCGTGAGCGGTTGGGGTGGAACCCACGCAAGACATCCTTCACCGAATTGATTCGCATCATGATTGAGCATGACATGAGATTTGTCAGGAAACTCTATATCAAGGCACAAATGTCGGAATAACCCATGACACTCAACAAACAATCCAAGATTTATGTGGCAGGACACCGCGGTTTGGTAGGGTCTGCCATCTGGGCCAACCTCATGCAGCGCGGCTATACCCATCTCATTGGCCGCACACACAAAGAGTTAGACCTGCTCGACCCTGTGGCTGTCCGCCAGTTTTTCGATGAGGAACAACCCGATGCAGTTGTTCTTGCCGCAGCACATGTAGGCGGCATCATGGCCAACTCTCGCTACCGTGCCGATTTCATCTACCAAAACCTTCAGATTCAGCAGAATGTCATCGGTGAGAGCTTCCTCCATCATGTGAAAAAACTCCTTTTCCTTGGTTCAACATGCATCTATCCCAGAATGGCTGCCCAACCCATGCACGAGGACGCCCTGCTTACCTCACCACTGGAATACACCAACGAGCCTTACGCAATAGCCAAAATTGCAGGGCTGAAGATGTGTGAGAGTTTTGCCTTGCAATATGGCTGCGACTATGTAGCCGTCATGCCCACCAACCTTTATGGACCCAACGATAATTTTCATCTGGAGAGAAGCCATGTGCTCCCGGCTATCATCCGAAAAGTACATCTGGCAAAATGTCTCAACGAAGGCGACTGGGAGGCTGTACGCAGGGATTTGGATGCCCGACCCGTGGAGGGTGTCGACAGCAGTTATTCCGAGGAAGAGATACTTGCTGTACTCAGTAAGTATGGCATCACTCCAGAATCTGTAACCCTATGGGGCACAGGTTCCCCGCTGCGCGAGTTTCTTTGGAGTGAAGACATGGCAGACGCCAGCGTCCATGTGTTGCTGAATGTCAGTTTTTCCGACACCTATGCGCCCGACACCAAAGAAATCCGCAACTGCCACATCAATGTGGGCACAGGCAAGGAACTCAGCATCCGCGAACTCGCGGAGAAGGTTGTAGCTGAAATAGGTTTCAAGGGTGCATTGCTTTGGGATGCAACCAAACCCGACGGCACACCTCGCAAACTGACTGATGTCAGCAAACTCCACAGTTTAGGATGGCACCACAAAATCGACATCGACGAAGGTATTCACCTCCTCTATAAATGGTATTGCCAACCGGCAGTGCCAAAAGACTAAACAAATGTCTATAAACTATTCCCAACAAACATCCAAGATGACATCATCGCTGTCGTCCGACAAACGCTATGTTGTCGGACTGGCTCTTCTCTTTCTCTGGATGCTTTGGGGCATATTCCCTTTGTTCAACTCATACGAGGGAGATGCGCAATTTATTATAGTAGGTGCCTCCGTCCTATGCAACGATGGTTTTCAACTGCCACCCGCCATCTCTTATCAGTATGGTATGCAGCCCGCCATCATTTGGATTATAGCCGCCCTGCACAAACTAATACCTTTTCTTACTTGTTCTGAGATTTATTGTGGTCTGACTGCATTGGCTGCATTGGCTGCAATCCCACTCAGAGTGGAATTTGTTCACCGTCTGACCGGATTTGGCCGCGACATTGTTCTTCTCGCCTTTTTCCTTCTCCCGGAGACATACGCCATCTCCACATACCCCAACACCGCCATCTTTGCTGATATACTGGCATTAGGGGCATTTTTATGCATCATCAAGGGCAGTGGTCCACTCGCTTACTTGCCTTTACTCTGCATCGCCCCATTGTTCCGCATCGATATTATCATTATCTACCCAGTGGTGTTTTTTCTATGGATGCATGCCGGAGAAGGATTATCGAAGAGCTTGAAGCGCTCAATTGTTGCCGCCATAGTCGTGCTTGCAGTGATGTCTTTGTCCTATTGGCTGCTGAAAGCCAATCCCTCAAGGGTTCTGGCAAACGCCGAAAGCAACAACCAGTCACACCTTATCATGACCGTTGTTTGCATCTCTCTATTCACATTCTACAATGTTGTCAACTTGATACTCATTCCCATAGGAATATGGCTTAAAGCAAAGCAGCGCGATTTCCTGCTTTTGCTGGTCGCCATCGTTCCCATGATTCTGCTCCACTACATCTACCGCAACAATGGGGGAGCAGCAAAGCATTACCTATATCTGCTCTCTTTCATCGCCATCCTCACAAGTCAGGCTCTCTGCTTTCTCGGAGAGGTGGCACGTCGGCACCGATGGGCTGGTTGGACAATGCTTGTAATCCTCTTGTTGTACTATACTCTTTCCATTCGTTTCCACATACCCGACCGTCCTTGGCGCAACTCACCCACCTCTTTCTCACAAGCGGGATTCCGCCTGCCATTATTTGCAGAGAGCCATACTCCTTATCACTTGGAAATCGGCATTGGCGCAGGTCTGGGCGTTGCCACTTCCGACGAACTGATGCTTCTTTCAGGTGGCCTGTTTTATACAGACTACATCCACCGGATAAAAAACAGAGACTATCAAAATCTTCACAAAGCAAAGGATTATCTTGACCAATCCGAGGACGAGAAATACGGCATGCTTTTTCTGGAGTGGAGCGATGTCCCTCTTTATCCCTCCCTTCTTCTTGATGAAGGATATCATTTCCGCAGGCTCGACAAGGAATCATTTGAACTTAGTAATGGCAACAGAATTGTTACCGTATATAATATGACAACGGAACATGAATGTGACCTGATAGTAAGTCAAATCAAAAAGGCACTGTCGAAAAGGAGTCCCGCAGATGGCCACCTCTATATTTTGACCCAAGCAGATTCATACATATATACTTTGGAGAACTTGTCTAAACAGGGATTGTGCCATCAAGTGGCACATGGGCTGTACCTCATTCAAACAGACGAGGTTATTGACAAATCTGCATTGATAAGCAATTCATGAAATCCGTCAAAACACTATACAACCGATTTCGCGAACTTATCCTATATGGCATCATAGGAGGTTTTTGTGCAGGTCTCGATTTTGTTGTATATAATCTATTGGGAATGGTGATGCCGTATTTATGGGCGAATGTCATCAGTGTCCACTGCGGCATATTTACAAGTTTTTTTCTCAACCGTCAATACAATTTCAAAGTCAAGGACAAGACATCCAAACGATTCAAACTTTTTTACTTGATAGGACTTTCTGGATTGGCAGTTAGCGAACTTCTTATCTATGTTCTCTCTGTGCGGATGGGCATGGAATACAGGCTATCCAAAATCATCACCATCTTCGTGGCAGCTCTGCTGCAGTTTCTACTCAACAAGTTTATCACATTCAAAAAGACCAACAATGGATAAATTATACATTGTCATGCCAGCATACAATGAATCTGCCAACATTGAGTCTGTGGTAGATCAATGGCATCCTGTTGCTGAACTCATCACCAGCAAAGGACATGAGTGCAAAGTCGTGATAGCCAACGATGGCAGCCGCGACGACACCTACGAAAAACTTCAACAGCTTCAGTTGAGCCATCCTCATCTTATCGCACTCGACAAACCTAATTCCGGACATGGTGCCACCGTCCTTTATCTCTACCGCTATGCCATCGATGCTGGAGCCAACTATGTGTTCCAAACCGACAGTGACGGGCAAACGCTTCCAGATGAGTTTTGGCAAATGTGGGATAACCGCGACAAACACGACTTTCATATCGGAACCCGAGGTGGTAGGCAAGACGGCAGCAGCCGTGTCTTCGTCACCAAGACATTGCGCATCATCGTGTGGATGATGTTTGGTGTATGGGTAAAAGATGCCAACACACCATTTCGGCTAATGCTTGCCGAACGGCTAAAACACATCATGGAAGCCATACCCCAAGATTATGGTCTGGCCAATGTGGCGGTATCGGCCATTGCCGTAAAATGGAAAGAGAATATTGCATGGTATCCCATCACATTCCGTCCTCGCCAAGGAGGAGTCAACTCCATCAACATGCGCCGCATATTTAAAATAGGATGGAAAGCATTGGGAGATTTTTGGAGAATCAACCGAAATCTCAAATCAATGAGAAAACCACAAGTCCAATAATACTAAACATCAGCCCAAACAAATCATATGTCCGCACCCACTCAATTTGTTTCCATTGTTATACCAATCCTCAATGAGGAAAAAATCATTGAGAGTTGCCTTGTCTCTGTTCTCGAACAAGACTATCCGAAAGAACTGATGGAAATATTGTTGGTCGATGGAATGAGTACAGACAGGACGCGAGACATCATCAATCAAATGAAATCTCAAGATGAGCGAATCGTCTTGCTTGACAATCCCAAGAAAAACGTTCCCTGTGCACTCAACATTGGCATCAAGGCCTCGAGAGGAGATGTCATAGTGAGGATGGACTCACATTCCATATATACACCTAATTATATATCAACCCTGATCAAGAAGATGGTTGAACTGGATGCGTGGAATGTAGGAGGAGTCCTGACAACCACACCCGCCAACGATACAGCGAAATGCATGGCTATCGCCATCTGCCTCAGCCATCCTTTTGGTGTCGGGTCATCTTTATTTAGGATAGGAAGCAGCAGTATTGTTGAAACAGACACGGTTCCTTTCGGATGTTTCAAAAAAAGCATTTTTGAGGAAATAGGTTATTTCGACGAAACCATGCTTAGGAATGAGGACGAGGAAATCAACGGAAGAATCAGGAGAGCGGGTGGAAAAATCTATCTCGTCCCAGAAGTAACCATGAAATACATCCCAAGAGACAGCCTTGCCAAATTGTTCAGGATGTATTACCAATATGGACTCTGGAAACCTCTTGTCAACAAGAAAGTAGGGAATGCCGTTTCTTGGAGACAGTTTGCTCCTCCGTTGTTTGTGTTCGGATTGGTTTTTGGACTTCTCTTAGGGCTGTTCATCCCATTCTTCCTAAAAATCTACATTTCTGTCCTGCTGATATACTTGTTCATCACTTTGTTTGTCGGCATCAGACAGGCCATCAAACACTCCAAGCCTTCACTTTGCTTCTATATCCCCATCACCTTTTTCTATCTGCACTTTTCTTATGGCATAGGATATCTCTGGGGATTGTGCAACTGGTTCAGAGGCGATAAAATGGGTTATACCCTCGACCGTTAGGCAACATCATTCAGCTAGTCAGCATCAGATGGCAAAAAAGATTTTCTTTATCGGACCTCTTGGGGCTGAGGCCAGCATGGTCAGCGGCGACTCCTTGAAAAACCTTCACCTTACCAGGCAATTGGAGAAGCTGTCTGTTCATCTCGACATCATCGACACCAATGCCTGCCGCAAGTCTGTATGGAAAACCCTGTCAGCCTTGTGCTCAGTCATCACCCATCGTAAGAGCAAATACATTGTCTCTGCCAGTACAAGAGGAGCCTACATCATCCTTCAACTGCTCCGCTTTTTCAAGATTAAGGATGTCATCTACTGGGTAATTGGAGGTGATGTTCCCCATATGATGGACTGTGGTTTTATCAACAAGCGGCCATACAAGAATGCCAAAACCATCATCGTTGAAGGGGAACGGATGAAAGAGTCCCTGAACATCAGCGGACTGGACAATGTGATGATGCTGCCCAATTTCAAGCATATCACATCCGTCCCCAAAAAACAACCACGGTCTGCCGAGTCTCCCGTCAAGTTCGTTTTTCTTTCCAGAATCACCGAAGACAAAGGATGCAGCCACATCAACAAGGCTACGGAGATTCTCAACAGCAGAGGACTGGCTCATTTGTTCAGCGTCGACTTCTATGGTTCCATAGCTGACGAATACAAAGAAAAGTTTCATCAGGAAATCTCACAGATTCCCAACATCTCCTACAAGGGATTTCTCAACCTGCTTCAAACAGAGAATTACGCCACGCTGTCCCAATACGATGCCATGCTTTTCCCCACGTTTTTTTATGGTGAGGGGTTTGCCGGTATTTTCATCGACGCTTTCATTGCCGGATTGCCCGTCATCGCTACAGACTGGAGCCTGAACGGAGAAATCATCCATCATGGCAAGACGGGCTGGATTGTCCCCAACAGAAATATCGAAGCATTGGCAAACGCCATGGAGCAGGTCATCCGAAATCCACAACAGGCATGGGAGATGGGAATGGCTTGTCAGGCTCAGTGCATGAAATACGACACCGACCATGTCGTCACCAAATCATTGCTGAAACAACTGAATCTGCTAAACGAAGACAACAAATAAAAGAAAACACCATGAATTACGACTATCTCATTATCGGTTCCGGACTCTATGGCGCCACCTTTGCCTATCTGGCCCACCGCCAAGGCAAACGCTGCCTTGTCATCGACAAGCGCCCTCATCTTGGCGGCAATGTATATTGTGAGTATCAGGAAGGCATCAACGTACACAAATACGGTGCCCATATCTTTCATACAAGCAACCGTGAGGTATGGGATTTTGTCAACAACATCGTGGAGTTCAACCGCTACACCAATTCTCCCATTGCCAATTACAAAGGCCAGCTCTACAACCTGCCTTTTAATATGAACACCTTCCACCAGATGTGGGGAGTGACCACACCCGAGGAAGCAAAAGCCATCATCGAAAGCCAGCGAGAAGAAGCTCTCAACTCTATGCAAACCGCAGGAGTGACCGAGCCACGCAATCTGGAAGAACAGGCCCAGCTGCTCATCGGGCACGACATCTATGAACGGCTTATCAAAGGCTACACCGAAAAACAATGGGGACGGAAATGCACGGATTTGCCTGCTTTCATCATCAGGCGGCTGCCCGTCAGGTTTGTTTTCGACAACAACTATTTCAACGACCGGTATCAAGGCATTCCCATAGGAGGTTACAACAAGCTCATCAACGGACTGCTCGAAGGTATAGAGACTCGCACCAATGCTGACTTCTTCTCCGATCGCCCATATTGGGAGTCGGTAGCGGAAAAGATAGTGTTTACAGGTCAGCTCGATGAGTTTTTCGACTACCGCTTTGGAAAGCTCGACTTCCGTACAGTGAGTTTTGAGCAGCAGATTATCGACAAGCCCAATTATCAAGGCAATGCTGTTGTCAACTATACCGACGCATCTGTTCCCTACACCCGTATCATTGAGCACAAACACTTCGAGATGTTCGGACAGGAGGTCTACAATCATCCGAAAACCATCATCTCACGGGAATACTCCACAGAATGGAAGCCGGGAATGGAACCATACTACCCCATCAACGACGAGCGAAACAATAAATTGGCTGAACAATACCGTCAATTGGCGGCAGCCACTCCCAACGTTATCTTCGGAGGAAGGTTGGCAGAATACAAATATTATGACATGGCACCTATTATCGAGACAGTGTTCAACCGTCATCAGGTATTGTGACTTTTCCGTTTAACTTTGGATGAATAATTCTAATGCAGTCATTTTGGCTGCATTTTTTTTGTCAACACAACAGCAAGGTTAACATACATTAACAACAACACAGGCATGCTGCGCAGTTTTTTCGCTAAATTTGCATTCACAATCATAACTATAATGACAAACCTACTACTCATCGCCTTGC
>JAGCXX010000299.1 GCA_017961115.1 Prevotella sp.
CCTGCCGGCATATTGGCAAGTAGCCGTTTTGCACGCATAACCCATCACCGTCAGCGTGTCGTCGGTCAGCGTCCATTGCTGCGCGTTCATTGGCTCTTCGATGACATACACTCTTGGAGCAAGGAACTCTCGTGCAGTCATCATGCCATCTGGATAGTTGCCGTAAATGGTAGGATAGAGGTGTATGCTGTTGCTTACCATCCCGTACTGCACGCTATGGTCGCCCAGACATTGCCACACATATTGGTAATATTCCATCTGCATCGTGTGGCTTGTACCCACCATGAGGGCAACGCGGCAGGAATCGACGATTTCCCTGTCGTCATGCCCCATCCTGGTTTGTAGTGCGTAGTCGTAGGTGACTACAAATTTGCTCGTGTCGATTGTCTCTGTTTGTCCTTTCGCTCCTATCGTCAGCACGAGGGCCATCATTGTTGCCAAAATCTTTTTCATTGTTTTATTCCAATTCCAACGGTTGATAAACATGTGCTTTTGTCAGCAAGGGATGACCGCCATTGGCAAGCAGGAGTTGCTGGCCGTTGCGGTTGAGGGCGATCATATCCGTGATGCTGCCCCAGAGATCAGGCACATAATATGAAGGATTCTTGGCATATTCGCGGTTGCTATAAATCTCGTTCTTATGCTTCAGCAGCTTGGCGTACTTCATCCTGTGCACTTCGGGGTTTTGCTCAGGCGCAGTGATGGGCGATGCCTCCATCCGCAGCCCCGCGAGGCAGAACGTGTGCGCCTCACTCTCGGCCTTGACAATCAGCCCTGGCAGACCTCGCAACCGCCACGGCCCTGCTGACGATGGAATCTCCTCGGTGTACCATACGTGCCACTCCACGCCTCGGAATGTTGCCGTGGCCTGTTGACAGAGGTAGCCGCTTACGGTCAGCGTGTCATAGGTGAGCGTCCACGCGAGGTCGGGTGTCGGCTCATAGCCCTCATACTCATGTGGGAAGAT
Source organism: Prevotella sp. (assembly GCA_017961115.1). Taxonomy (GTDB): domain Bacteria; phylum Bacteroidota; class Bacteroidia; order Bacteroidales; family Bacteroidaceae; genus Prevotella. The sequence continues at coordinate 968 of JAGCXX010000299.1, forward strand.
AAATTCACGCACGGTGGTTTGCCCTGTGGGCAAGCCCGTCCACACCGTCGGCATGTGCATCAGAGCCTCTTGGAATCCTGCTGCCACATCGGGCTCTGATTCGTCGTCATACACAGGATAGGCCGAGTACGGCATCGACTTCGTCACCGTCCGTCCTGCTTGTACCACGACCTGCATCCTGTCCGTGACTGGTGCAGCCTCGTCGTTCTGTGTTCTACACTCATAGTCGTACACAGCCACAAACTGTGCCGTGTCAACTGTCTCTACTTGCGCCTGTGCTGCTATCGTCAGCGCGAGGGCCATCATTGTCAAGAATGACTTTTTCATTCCATTTCCAGCGGTTGAAAAACGTGTGCTCGATCATTCACCAATACACCGTTGACCATCAAGGCATCATTGCAGTAAACAACGTCCTGCGTGCTGCTCATGCCGCCTGCGATGTAATAATATGGATTCTTGGGATAGAGTCTGTTGCCGAACGTCTTGATGCGGTTCTTGATGAGTTTCTCTTCGGATATTCTCGTGGTGATGGCATTGGTTCCATAATAGATGGGGGTTGCCGTGCGGGTGATGTCGGAGATGACAAACCGGTGGATGCCTCCGTCGCATTCTGCATGAAGGATCAGGCCTGGCAGTCCGCAGAGTTTCCAAGGGCCGGCGGATGTGGGGATGTCCTCGGCGTAACGTACAGTCCATTTCCGTCCGTGAAACTGGCACGTGGCCGTCTTGCAAGGGTGTCCACCGAAGGTCAGCGTATCATCGGAGAGCGTCCAACTGATGGGCCTCCTCTCCTCCCTCGTCTCATATAAGGAGGGAACGATGGCGTCGCGCACGGTCGTTTTTCCGTCAGGATAGTTTGTCCACACCTCAGGCATGAAGCAGTACGACTCTGCTTTGAGATTGGGGAGCTCTTCGTCACTCCCGAAATCATACCCCTCCATGTATTCCGTTCTTTCTTTTCCGGTCCGTTCCCTTTCCATACGAAACTTGCGGTAGGGATAACTGCGTGTGCAGTGCCGTCCCACCTGCACGCACAACTTCATCTTGTCCGTTACAGCCAGCCCCTCTGCGTCCTGCGTGCGGCACTCATAGTCGTACACCGCCACCAGGCTCGACTCGTCGATGCTGTCCAGGTGCATCTTGGCCGCAACCATCGCCGCAATCAAATCGTCGTATCCGTCATCCGCAACTTGTCCCTGTGCTCCCATCGTCAGCACGAGGGCCATCATCATCACTAAAATCTTTTTCATTTCTTCGCTTTATAGAAACAACTCAACGGGCACAAAAAATATTGCCATAAGGGTGCAACTCTCAAACTAGTTTGAGAGTTCCCACACTTTTTGAGATCACTTTCTTGCCATCCCTTTATATGGATATGGATTCATGAAACATTTTATGGATTCACCTTGTTTATCCGCTCCATGAACACGGCGGTTTCTTGTTTGAGCAGGATTGCCACAGAGTCGGTGGTGGCTTTGTAGAGGGCGTGGTAATGTTCAAACTGGATGGTGTCGCCAAGTGCCATGTACTTTTCAAGAGAATCTTTTAAGGCGCGTTCCTGATGCTCCAGTTCCATAAGGTGAGCGCTTTTGGGAAGTTCGTAGACGACCTTTTCGGTCTTTGGCTGGCAGCCGAACATCAATGCGAGCATGCTTAAGGTGATGACATTTTTGTGCATATTGCTTATTTTTATTGGTTCAGTGCTTCCAAAATCTTCTCCTTGAAGTACTGTTCCGTACCGTCGCCGAATCCAGTCTGGCTCAAGACACATTCGCCTTTGCGGTTATAGAGGAAATATTGCGGGATGCCGGTAAATTCGATGATGCAGGGGAGCTGGTCCCAATATTCGTTTGGCACCATCAAATGGTAACCTTGGGTGTTGGCGGTGCTCCTCTTCCACAGCACCTTGTCGCTTGTCTCATTGGTCAGATAGACGAACACCACGTCCTTGTCCGCCAGCTCCTTCTTCACGGGCGTCATTTTCTCGATGCCATACTTGCAAGGGCCGCACCAGGTCGTCCAAAGGTCGATGAAAACCACCTTGCCGGGAAACATGGCTGCAATGGCCTCGAAACATCGGTCGGGCGTGGCGTCGGGCATGGGGAGGATGTTCTGTTCCGAGTCGTATCGAATCGTCTTGACGAGGCTGATGTTGTGGATGTCGGTGGAGAAGTCGAAGACGGTCGCGTCATCCGGCAGCGGATCAAACCACAACACCAACGAGTCGGCCACGCTGGTATTTTCGTATTTCTTCCCGTCTATAAACGGCTCTTCCTTTAGAATATGGGATACATAAACCGTATCTCCCTTGCTGTTGCGGAATGGAACGGTCTCGTCCTTCTCGTAGGCCGGCTTGCCCTGTCCGAACGTGCTGATGCGCCGTCCTCCTCGCAAGGCATACTTCTTGTCGTCGGCTTTCAAATAGATGTCCATCAGTATGTACCACGAAAAATTGCTGTTCACACTGATGTGGACCACCGTGGCGGTATCCTTCAGTTCCACCCGTTTGGGTTCCAAATGGGGCACTCCCTCCGGCTTGTCGTAGTCGGGGTTCAGTATCACTTTGTCTTGTGCCTGCACGGCCATCGCCAGCACCAAGGCACACATGGTAAAAAGCTTTCTCATAAGGGCATTTTTTGTTGACAGCGTCAAAGATACTGCTTTCTTGTCCAATGCCCCAATGGATGAGTTTGCAAATAGTTTGCTTTTGTCTTGATGGAAAAAGAAGAGTTTGCAAATAGTTTGCAAACTCAGTTTAACTTCCTTATAATGAGAGGATGAACTCGTCCCAGTCCTTTCCGCTTCCGTCCTTGTCGAAAACCTTCTTGTACAAACGTCTGCGTATGGAGCTGATGGTGCTTTTGTCCTTGTTCAGCACCATGGCGATCTCGGAAGGGGTGGAACGAATTTTCAAAAGCATGCACAGTTGGTACTCCGTCGGCGAGAGATTGAAGAGTCCGTAAAGACTGCTGCTGAACCGAGGATAGACCATCTTAAGCCGTCGCTCCAGTTCCTTCCATTCTTCCGGTCTGATGTTGTTGCCCGCTTCAATGTGACGACGCAGGTCCAAATAGTATTCCGACCGGAAGAACTCATTCTCCACCTGCTTCATGGCGTCGGCCACCACCACGGGGCGCAACGTGTGCTCCTCTTCTATATCCGCCAGTTTCCTCTCTATCTCACGCTTGCGTTGGCGCAGCTTGTAAATATACACTGACACGGCAACGGCCACAACAGCCATCCCAATGATGATATAAAGGAACATCATGTTCTGCTTCTTCAATTGCCGTTCCGTGGTGGACAGCACAAAGTGCTTGACGGGCGCATCGGCGTCGTCGGGGTATTTGTTCACCAAATCTCGGATTTCCTGCTTGCGCTCCTCGGTCATGGTCGTGGAGCGCACCATCCTCTCCTTGTAACCCATGAAGTCGGTGATGAACGTCGAGTCGTTCACCCACTCAAACGGCATCACGCGGTCGCGTTCCATATACAGGGAGTCGTTCAGCCGATAGCGTCCTTTCTCGTGTGCGATAATCATCATGTCTTCTCCTACGGCATGAAGCTGCACCGTGTAGTATGTGCTGTCGGCATCGTAAATCTTGCACCGCGTATATTGGGAGTAGATGGATGGCGTTGTTCTTCCATCAGGTGCGGTCTCGCTTTCCAGCATCCACACACCGATGATGGTGTGCTCCTTGGGCTGTGGATTATTGTCATTCGCCGGGTTTTGGGCATATCCCGCAAACCCGACAAGAGTGAGGAGGATGGTGACAATGGCTTGCTTGGTCATATGGTTTTACTTATCTTGTATGGGATGGCGTCTTTTTGTTCAACATTGCATAGGTCATGCTTATTTATAAAACTATGATTCGCGTATATTATTGCCTATTCTCTTTCTGACATGAGTTTGCATTTTGTTTGCATCAGCCTTTTCCCTTAGCGAATAGTTTGCAAAAAGTTTGCAAGGCCATCCTGCGCGCCGCCTTGCAGCCTCACTTCTGAACCCTGCCCCATTGCCGAAATGGTGAAAAAGGTGAAAATGATGGTGATGAAACGATTGCTCATAAATTATTATTCCAGTTCCAGCGGTTGATATTTATGTGCCTTATCTGGCACATACAATCCTCCCACAAATTGATAGTTTCCACTCTTTTGTCCTACACTTAGGATTTCTCTCGAGCCACCCATGTAAAACATGGGATTGGTCGGGTATAGGCGGTTGCCAAATGCGTTCTTCTTATGTTTCTGTATCTGCTCTCTTGTTGCTTTCTCGTATGGTCTCACAGTCGTTGTCATACAGAGTCTTTCCATGGAGAACTCTGAAACTAAAGAACCTGAAGAATATGTGATTGGTGCCGTTTCTTGATAAATGCCGATAAGCCTGAACGTATGGATACCCTCGTCATCTGCAGCGTATGTTATCAAGCCAGGCAATCCCTGCAATTTCCAAGGACCGGCTATGGTAGGGATGTCCTCGGCATAAAGTACATTCCATGTCTTGCCATAGAACTTCCCATTTGCTTTTTGGCACAGATAGCCGCAAACAGAATCGCTTCCTTCCACCATGCTCCATGTCGGTGTTTCTGTGTCTTCAGTCACCTCATACTGACGTGGCGGAATAGATTCGAGTGTGATGGTCTTACCTTCCGGGTAGCCGACCGTGGTTGTGGCGATATGCATCAGTGCCTCATTGTGCATGAACCAATAGTGGTCTTCTCCTATCTCTTCGCCTCTTTGCTGCTGAAACAGATAGCGTTCGTAAGTCCATGTCTTCCACACGCCATCGCCAACCTGCAAGGCCAGGCGGACAGAGTCGGTGACAGGATGTCCTTCCGCGTCGGATGTGTTGATTGAATACTGATATACTGCGGTGAACTTTGTCTGGCACAAAGTATCAAGCTTTTCATTGTCTCTTGTAAGCATCTGTGCCGACATCGTGTTGGCAACCAATGCAAGGATAATTGTAAGTGTCGTTTTCATTATGAATCTTTTTCATATTGTTTGATGGGTATAGTAATGGCTTGCAAGCAACTGCGTTGCCTGTAGACGAGTTGTTTTTATGATGGGATGTTATTGCTGCCTATAGCGGATTGGCAGCAGGACGCGAGCCCTCACCACGTGTCCGTTCTGGCGTGCAGGCTTCCAGCTGGGCATATCCCTGACCAGCTGCTCGGCCGACGATTTCCATGCGGCCATTATTTGACTGACTAATTCTCCGTTGGGCTGAATCTTGTCGCCACGGTGAAATCCCGTGATATTTGCATCTGCACCTGACCCTGTCTCGTTTCTCAGAGTCGCTGTTACGTTGGTGATGGATCCATCCCTTTCTACCACGAACGAAACGTCCATACGGCCTTGAATGCCATAGCCCATGATTTTTGATGGAAGATGGCGGCTGATGTATTCACTCAGGGCAACTTCACCGCCTACGAACTCCGGCATCTCCTCGGCAATGTCGAACACAATGTCGTTGACGGGGAAATCGTACTGGTGGCCTGCCTCTTCTCCACCTGGGGATTGGGGCATTTGTTCAGTTTCATGCCCAATGATGCTGGAATCAATGGCCTTGGACGGGGATGGGGCAGGGTCGACGCCCTGAGGTTTGTTGACCATTTTGGGCTCACCTGAAGAGTCATTTTCCTCTGTCGCTTCAGCCTCCGGTTCCCGCTGTTGCTTCTCACCCTTTGGGACCGCCTTCGGGGTCTTCGGTTGTATGTTGTCAGCACGTTTCTCTTCTTCGGCCTCAAGTTTTTCTTGTGTCGTGAATTTGCCGTTGAGGTAGGCCTTGTATTCCTCGGCTTGGGCTGACACCCATAGACAAGCTGCAAATGCTGGGAGGAGATACAGCAGTTTGAGCCGTGACAAACGAGACGAACGACTGCGATGCATCATGGCGAAACGTTTCTTCAAGGCTCCACGGCGTAAAGTGTTCATGATGGGCTGAACATGTTTCTGTACTGCTTTGAGTACCAGCATTTGCTCGTATTCATCCAACGTCACGCCTCCCTGCAATACCGCCTCGTCAGCCTGGAACTCATGCACATCAACCAAGTCTTTGCGCAACATCCAAGCAAAAGGCAGGCACCATAATAGGCTGCAGGTGAGGTCGCAGAAAATCACATCCCATGAATGTCTCATCCTTACGTGCGCCAATTCGTGTTTGAGCACTGGCTCTGCGTTTCGCTTCAAGTCGATGGGTCCGATAAAAATCCAGTTCATCCAACTGCTGGGTTGCGTAATTTTCATATTCAGCATAAGATGAACGTTATTCGGAACTATCGGATGATATATGCGATGGCTACGACGTATGACACGCAAAAGGGTCAGCAATCGGAACAAGTAAGTTGCGAGTGCGACGGCGATACCAAATATATATATGTATGTACTATAGCACACCCAAAGATCAGATGCCGCCTTTTCGTCTTTTGGGCCAGAAAGCGTACTTCCAGCATCATCCGTATCAGATGACAGGCTCACCAGCGGTCCCTCAATTCTGGAAAGCACCATATCCATAGCCGTCGGTTCGTCTGTATGCAGCGGTATGAGCGGAAGCAGCGGACTCACTAAGAGGATAGCCAGCAGCACGGTACGGTTCAGACGGTGAAACGTCTCGCGCCGAAGCAGGATCCTGAAGAGTGAGTAAAGCAGCGTAAGCGTTACCGCCCACCGAATGGCGTAGATAATAAATGCAGCCATATGTCAGTCATCCTTACGTTTTAGGTCGGCCAGATATTGAAGCAAATCCGCCTCGGTGACCTTATCCTCTTGCATGAGTGCCGACACTACGCTCATGTACGAGTCGCTGAAGAAGCGATTGATAACACTCGACAACCGTCCTCTTCCGTATGCTTGCTTGTCCACGATAGGCCGATAGACGAAGCCTCGTCCTTTCGGTTCATGCATAAGATACGCTTTCTTTTCCAGTGCCTGAAAAGTCTGAGCAATGGCGTTAGCGCTTGGACGAGGTTCCGGATAGAGTGATGCCACATCCTTAGGAGAACACTGGCCAAGTTGCCAAATCAGCTCCATCACTTCCTCTTCTTTGCTTGTGAGTTTTTCCATAATTCAATTACTATTAGCACTAATTGAACAATATTATCTATTGAATTTGATGCAAAGATAAGCAGTTTTGGGGATATAAACAAATAAATTCATATTTATTTAACAGAAAAATATGTTGAAATGTGTTTTTGAAGAGATTTTGTGTTATTCCAACCCAAATGTCAGGAGAAACTATTTATTTAAAAAGGAGAAGCTTTTATATTATTGTGTTTTGAGTGGATATATATGTCCGTATTCAATTTGCTTATCCGCGTTTATCTTAAAATAGTGTCACCGAGGGCTTGATTAATCTATTTATCTGGAAGGGAAGATTGCCTGAAGGGTCGGATGTGGCACCAGAAAGTCGTATATTGACCATCCCTTACGCAGTCAATTCCTTCTTTGGTTCAGGTATGTATTTATACAAAATCGTTTTATTTGTTATACCACAGCCTTGTTATTGACAAAAATATCTTAATTTACTCCCGAAACGGTGGTTTTATGCTTTCATTTCAAGAAAAAATAGTACTTTTGTAAACTATATTTATAACACGACATCGATAATATAATCATATGGCAGAAAGGAACGGCATAAAGATTTTTGTTTCATCGACTGTGTATGACTTTGAAACCCAGTTGACCGATGTGTTTGCCATGCTCGATAGTATGGGATATGAGGTGTATATGTCGAAGAAGGGCACGATACCTCTGGATAGTACACTTAACACTTTTGTCAACTGTGTTGAGGCAGTAGAGATGTGCGATGTGTTTTTGTGCTTTATCCGTCCGTTGTTGGGCAGCGGTATTTACAAGGGTGAAGAGAAATCGGTAACGGAGTTAGAAATCGATGCCGCCATCGCTTGCGGTATGCCAAGGTTTGTGATGGCAGACTATCGTGTTGAGTATGCACACAAATTTTTAAGTATGATGCACCTTGAGCCAGAATCTATTCCTGATGTCATAGTGAAGCATAAAGTGGAAGAGGGAGTGAAGAAGGAGTATCGCATTCCGAATAATCTGATTCATCCGCATGCAGTGAGAATGTATCGTACAGCAGTGAGAAGAAGTGTGCGTCCAGAATCGGAAAGAACGGGTAACTGGGTTCAGCCTTTTCATGTGGTACGTGAATATTGTGAGCTAAATGATATAAGGACTTTTATTGAGGCTCAGTTCCACAATGTGGAGCGAGTAAGGGGTTTAATCGCAAAATGTAAAGGTCTATGAGTTTTATAAAAGACATAATCAATCAGGAGCATTTGCCGTTGCCGCTGAGGTATGTGCCCTCATATGATGTGAATCACATCATGATGGAGGTTTGCGCTTTGTTGAACGCAGGGGGCGGATGGGTCGCTGTTGGCGTTAGTGAGGGTGGAATGGTGATAGGATTGCCCAAAGATTATTCGACAGTGACTTTGCAACAGGAACTGACTAATAAGATATCTCCTGTGCCATTAGTGTATGTGCAGGACGAAGTATGTAATGGCAAACAGATTGCTTTGTTGACGGTGATGAAGGGGAGCTTGCCTCCTTATTCGTACATGGGTCGTTACTATATTTCGGAAGGCAATGAGGTTGTGGTTCCGGATTATAGGCAAATGGCTACGATGATTCGTTCGGACAATGATTTTCAGGATAAGTGGGAACAAGGTACTTGTATGACAGCTGAAGTGGGGGATTTAGACGCTGGTGTGATGAACAGAATTTACGATAATGGCAGGATGCTAGGTCGTGTTTTATTGAGTCATGAAGCCCAGCTGAGTGCCACATTGTCGCGATTACGTTTGATAAGTGCTTCGTCGGTGTCGAACGGTGCCATGGCCTTGTTTGGTAAAGATGTAAGTCTTTTCCTTTCGCAATGTAAGGTGAGGATTCAGGTGATGTTAAATGGTAAGAAAGCCAGTGAATATCAAGATGTGTTTAGCATTGAGGACAACTTGTTGAATACGCACCAGAGGGTGATGGAGTATTTTCAGGAGCGTCTACCTCGTACGGTATCTTTTGCTGATGTGAAAGGCATAAGACAGGAAAGACATGTTTATCCTATGGCCGTGGTGGACGAGGCTTTGACGAATGCCCTGATTCACAGAAGCTATTCTGGTTTTCTGGATGAAGTGACCATCTTTGTATACAAAGATAGAATAGAGATATCGAACCCTGGTGAAATGTCGAGAAACTACATTGTAAAGGGTAAGGTTGTCCCGCATGGTTCACTTCTGCGCAATCCATTGATGGCTGAGGTCTTTTATATGGCGGGCCTAATGGAAAAGACAGGACGAGGCCTCTCTGTTATCTTTGACGGCATGCATAACATGGGTTATAAGAAGCCTGTATGGAAATGCTCTAATGGCTACACAACTCTGACTTTGTATTCGAAGTATGAGAAAACAGCAAAGGTGAATAAAAGAATATTGGTTTTCATGGACGAGCACTCTGTGGGCCATAGGTTTACAAAGGCCGAGTATATGAACCGCTTTGGTGACATCTCGAAGATAACAGCACAATCGGATATCAAACAGATGGTGGAACTTGGTCTTTGTGAAGTAAAAGGCAGTGGTCCTTCAACAAAATATGTATTGACGAAAACTTACCGATAGTCTGCGAAAAGAACTGTAAACCAACTGTTTATGTATCGATAATACAATTAAAAACTTACCGATAAAGGTAAGTGTGTTTGTTTGTATAACGTTCACGTGTCACCTTTTTGAACCGCGAGAAGTTCCATTGTAATATGGGGCGTTTCCCTATTTCTTCGGACTCTTGTTGAAATGGTAGGAGACACGGAGCATGACGTAGTTGGGGATGATGCGATACCATGTCTCCGTCCGCCCTTGGGCGTTCACTTCATAGGTGGTGTTTGATAGTTGGTTGAATATGTCGTGGCCTTCAAGCGTAAGTTTGACCTTGCCGTGCAGTATGGTCTGGGTGACCGAGGCGTTGACGACGAACTCGTCCTTGTTCATCACGTCACTGGCATATCCACGCCGGCTCAGCATCATGGCATCCATGTTGAATGTGGTGTTCCATGCCGGGATGGCCTGCATGGCGTTCAGCCCATAGCGGAAGTCGAAGGCGCTGATGTTGCTGAACGAGGTGCGGTGCCCCCAAGTGCGACGCCACTGCAGGTTGCCGCTCATGCCCACCTTCGTGTTCTTCGCCTTGTAACTCATCTTCAACTCCTCGTGGAGATTCACGGTCTCCACCTTGTTGAGCAGGGCGTCGGTCATGCCGGCGACCGAGGCATAGTCCACCGAATGCCACACATTGCAGCCCGTGCCGCTCTCCACCCACCATAGCTGGTTTTTCTTGAGCGAGAGCGTGGTGTTGTAAGAGGTGTTCCACGACCAGTTGCCCTCCACGTTCTCCGGTCGGTATGTGTAGGCACCGGTTTGTTCGTTGTAGGTGAATCCCTGGGCCACTGATCGGATGTGATAGGTGTAGCTTGACGTGAGTCTGGCGGCGGTGACACCCGTTTGTCTGGTTTTCAGCCTGGCTTGCCACATCATGCTTGCGTTGATGCGGCGGTTGTCCTTCAGCGAAGGGTTGCCCTCGGTGATTCGGAGTGCGTTTCGGGCATCACGGTAGGGCATCAGGTTCATCAGCCCTGGCGATGAAGACGTCATGCCCATGCTCAGCGTCCATGCGTTGTGTCTCAGGTTAATCGAGGGATTCAGCACGAACATGTTGTGATGGGCGAGGGTGTCGATTCTGCCGCGTTGGTAGTCGAGCCGCTCGTGTTGCACATGGAAGGGCAGGCTCAGCGACACATCCACCGGGAAGTGCCCGGTCCTGTTCAAATTCAGGGTCACGGTGAACTCGTTCTCCTGCTTCCTCAGTCGGCTGTAGGTGCTGTTCTCTGCATCGTACACGGAACGCAGCATTTCACGGTTTGATGGCAGCAGGTCGATGGCGGTACTGTCTCGGAGTCCCCATCCTGGGAGATTGTGCAGCGTGTAAAGCGGGTCGCTGCTGTTGGTGCCGCTCACCATGTACCGTTCCGTCAGGTATAATTTCAGGTTCTTCCACAACATACAGTCGTATTTCACCGAAGGCTCGAACTTGTAATCCATGGTGTAGGCGTCTTGGAACTCATGGCGGAAATGATCGGTCTCCGTTGTCACAGACGTGGAGTGCTGGCGACTGAATCCCTCGCGTTCGATACGTGACCACCACCCGTCTATGATGCCACTGACGGCCTTGTAGATGGTAAACCTGGCATTTGCCCAACCCAGTCCATATTGTTTCGTCTTGCCGAGGCCTTCTGTCTTCTGGGTGGCCGTAGTCTGCTCGTCGTCCCATTGCCGCAGGTTGCCCAGCGTGCTGTTGTCTGTCTCTTTATAAAAGAGATATATCCTGCTGTCTTGAATCCACGGCGCCCAACGGAACTCATTGCGCACTTGGAATGCAGTGATTTTGTTCCTCGCAGTGTGTGTGCTCTGTGCGAATGCCGTCCCGGTGGGCAGGAAGCGCTCTTGATAGGAGCCCGATTCGTCGAGGTCGTTGAAGTGGTCGAATGAGATTTCCAAGATTTCATGCAGGACCGGGAAGCCGGACCATTTCTTCGTGGATTGGTAGTCGAAGCTCGCGCCCGCCGCCTTGCGTGTCGAAGGCTTGTTCTGGTTGCCCAAGACAAGGCCCTGTCCTTCGTGCCATCCTTGCGCGATGGCGCGGGTGATGTCGTTGATGTTGTTCAGGTTGCCGAAGGCTCCCATCGTCAATGTCTTGGTTAGCATCAGCCCGAACGCCCTTGTCTGATATCTGTCGTGTGTGCCGCCAGCCGCCTCCACGTTGGCTATCGAGGTCAGTGCATATTCGTCTTTCAGGTTCACGTCCATCACATACTCGGGATGCTCGTCCTTGATGCCCCTTATGGCTGCTTGCAACGACTGCCTTTCATACACTTTCAGTTCTTTCACCGTGAAGTACGGCAGGTTTTCCATCAGCACCTTTTTGTTGCCCCTGAAGAGCGACCTGGAGTTGAGTGTCAGTTCGTCTATCTTCCTGCCGTTGATGAATATCTCGCCCGCATCCGTCATCCGTGCGCCGGGCAGTTGCTCTATCAAGTGCTGCAGCATCGAACCTTCGGGCAGTTGGAAAGCCGTGGCGTCATAGACCAGCGTGTCACCGTGCATCTTCACCTTGATGCGCGTGGCCTTCACCACCACCTCGTCCAAACCGATGGTCTTCATAATAGACTTACGCATGTTAATCATCGGCACCTTGAGCGTATTGTCCTTGTATCCTTCGGGGATGTTCACCTTCGCCCAGCCGTCCTCATAGCCATCCTTCTGCACCCGCACCAGGTAGTTGCCGGGCTTTCCAGACATGCCGATGTAATATATGGTGGATACGTGAATGGAATCGTTTCCAATCTCATGGACTTGCGGATAGCACTCCACCATCGTGCTGTCATCGCGCATCAGCGTGACCTTGCAGCCGAAGAGGCCGCGCTCCAGGAAGCCGTCCTGCACGCCGCCTTGCAGCACCACGCCTGAACCCTGCCCCATTGCGGAAATGGCGACAAAGGTGAGAA
>JAGCXX010000300.1 GCA_017961115.1 Prevotella sp.
CAAGGAGATGGAACTCTTCATGTTCTCGGAAAGAGTGGGCTAGGGACTTCCCATCTGGTTGCCCACGGGCACCGACCTGCGCCTGCGCCTTCAGGACATGCTCCGCAAGATACAGAAACGCTTCGGCTACCAGGAGGTCATCACTCCGCATATCGGCAGCAAGAACCTCTATGTCACCTCTGGACATTATGCCCACTACGGCAAGGACTCCTTCCAACCCATCCACACACCGGAGGAGGATGAGGAGTATATGCTCAAGCCGATGAACTGCCCGCACCACTGCGAGGTGTTCGCCATGAAGCCCCGCTCCTACAAAGACCTGCCGCTCCGCATCGCTGAGTTCGGCACCGTCTACCGCTATGAGAAGAGCGGCGAGCTCCACGGACTCACCCGCGTGCGCTCGTTTACCCAGGACGACGCCCACATCTTCTGCCGTCCCGACCAGGTGAAGGGTGAGTTCCTCCGTGTGATGGATATCATCCAGGCAGTGTTCAAAATCTTTAATTTCGACAACTTCGAGGCTCAGATTTCCCTTCGCGACCCGAAGGATACCGAGAAATATATCGGTAACGACGAGGTGTGGGCTGAGAGCGAGCAAGCCATCATCGACGCTTGCAAGGAGAAAGGTCTCGATGCCAAGATTGAGTATGGTGAGGCCGCTTTCTATGGTCCCAAACTCGACTTCATGGTGAAGGATGCCATCGGCCGCCGCTGGCAGCTTGGCACCATCCAGGTGGACTACAACCTCCCGCAGCGGTTCAAACTGGAGTATACTGCCGAGGACAACTCCAAGCAGACTCCGGTGATGGTACACCGCGCTCCTTTCGGTTCGATGGAGCGTTTCACCGCTGTGCTTGTCGAGCACACCGCTGGTCACTTCCCACTCTGGCTCACACCCGACCAAGTGGCCATCCTCCCCATCTCAGAGAAATACAACGACTACGCACAGACTGTCGCCCGCTATTTCGACGAGCAGGGCGTCCGTGCCGCCATCGACGACCGCAACGAGAAGATTGGACGCAAAATCCGTGACAATGAGCTCAAGCGCGTGCCTTATATGGTGGTGGTAGGCGAGAAGGAGGCTGCCGAGGGTCTCGTCTCCATGCGCAAGCAGGGTGGCGGCGAGCAGGCCACCATGACCATGCAGGAGTTTGCTGCCCGCATCAACGCCGAAGTGGCTGCCATGCTGGAGGCAACTAATATCCAACCAAAAGACTGAGCATTCGTATGACTGAATTCAATGCAAAAAAGGTAAAAGACCTTGTCGTGCAATGGATCCGGGACTGGTTCGAGGAGAATGGTCCTGGGTGCAATGCTGTTTTAGGTGTTTCGGGTGGAAAGGACAGCAGCGTGGTGGCAGCCCTCTGTGTCGAGGCTTTGGGCAAGGACCGCGTCATCGGTGTCACCATGCCCAATGGCATACAGCCGGATATCAACGACAGTTTCCGACTCATCCAGCACCTGGGCATCAGGTCGTATAATGTGAATATCGGTGCTGCCTACGAGGCGCTGATGGCTGAGGTCAAGGAGCAGTTGGGAGCGCAAGACACTGAAGTGTCGAGCCAGACCATCATCAATATGCTGCCGCGCCTGCGCATGACGGCTCTCTATGCTGTCTCGCAGTCGCAGAACGGACGTGTGGCCAACACCTGCAACCTCTCTGAGGACTGGGTGGGCTACTCCACACGCTATGGCGACGCAGCGGGTGATTTCGCACCCCTTGGCGGACTCACCGTGCAGGAGGTCATCGCCGTTGGACTGGAACTGGGCTTGCCTCACGACCTTGTGGTGAAGACTCCGTCGGACGGCCTCTGCGGCAAGACCGACGAGGACAATCTGGGCTTTACCTATGCCGTGCTCGACAAATATATCCGCACAGGCGTCTGTGATGACCCTGCCACAAAAGCCCTCATCGACGACAAACACAGGAAAAACCTATTCAAACTGAAGCCCATACCTTTCTTCAAGTATAGGGACTGACCAGTCTGACGAGTCGGACCAGTCTGACCAGTCTGACGAGTCGGACTAGTCTGACCTGTCCGACTTGTCCGACAAAAAAATCTAAGAAAAAATTTTGCTAATTATCGGAAATATAGTAACTTTGCAGCCGCTTATCATAAAACAGTTGAATGAAGAACGACAAAAAGACCAATCAGTACCGTGTGAATGAGCAAATCCGTGTAAGGGAAGTGCGCGTAGTAGGAGACGAAGGCTCCACCGTCATGCCCACACGTCAGGCGCTCGAAATGGCCCGTCAGAAGGGTGTTGACCTTGTGGAGATTTCTCCCAATGCACAGCCACCTGTTTGTCGCTTCATCGACTACTCCAAGTTCCTCTACCAGCAGAAAAAACGTGCGAAGGAGATGAAAGCCAAGCAGGTGAGGGTAGAGGTGAAGGAAATCAGGTTCGGTCCCCAGACGGGTGAGAACGACTACGCCTTCAAACTCAAGCACGCCAAGGAGTTCCTCCTTGAGGGCAACAAGGTGAGGGCATATGTGTTCTTCCGCGGCCGCTCCATCCTCTTCAAGGAGCAAGGCGAGGTGCTGCTGCTTCGTTTCGCACGCGACCTGGAGGAGTTTGGAAAGGTAGAGCAGCTGCCCGCTCTCGAGGGTAAGAAGATGGCTATCATCATGGCTCCCAAGAAAGCTGGCGTGGCAAAGAAGAGCCAGCAGAAGATGGACCGTGAGCGCCGTGAGGCAGAGGCCAAGGAAGCTGCCCGTCAGGAGGCAGAGGAGACGGCATCAGAGGCTCCGGCAGGCGGTGGCCTGTTTGCCAATGCACGCATCAGCGAGGAAGCCCTGAAAAAGCTCACGGAGACTACCGAGTCCACCGAGCCCGCTGAGACCAGCGAAGAATGAGAAGAAAGAAGTGCGTAACGCCGGGTATATGCGTTGCCACTCGTAAATAATCAATTTAAAAAGTTAAAAAAATGCCTAAAGTAAAAACGAACTCCGGTGCCAAGAAGAGATTCCGTTTCACCGGAACTGGTAAGATCAAGAGACATCACGCTTACCACAGTCACATTCTGACTAAGAAGACAAAGAAACAAAAACGTAATCTGGTTCACCAGACAATTGTTGACCGTTCCAACCTCAAGCAGGTTCGCGACCTCCTTTGTCTGCGTTAATTCAATGTTTAACTCATTAAAAGAAGAAAACTATGCCAAGATCAGTTAATCATGTTGCTTCCAAAGCAAAGAGAACCAGAATACTGAAGTTGACCCGCGGCTACTTCGGAGCCCGCAAGAATGTATGGACCGTCGCCAAGAACACTTGGGAGAAAGGTCTCACCTACGCCTATCGCGACCGTCGCAACAAGAAGCGCACTTTCCGCGCTCTGTGGATTCAGCGTATCAATGCTGCTGCCCGCCTCAACGGCATGAGCTATTCGCAGCTGATGGGCGCTCTCACCAAGTCTGGTATCGAGATCAACCGCAAGGTGCTCGCCGACCTCGCCATGAACAACCCCGAGGCTTTCAAGGCCATCGTTGACAAGGTGAAGTAGAATGGTAGGGGCGTGACATCACGTCCGACTGAAATTTAAAAAAATATGGAGACGGCTGTAAAGTCGCCTCCAATTTTTTTATGTCCCTCCTCACAGGAGCACATTCACATCATCACCTATTCGATATGCATGCGCAGGCCCAGCATAATGGAGGGTGCCAGAGGATGGTCTTTGTAATAATGTTGGTAGGACGTGCCGTCATTGAAATAATACCCCAAAGAGGGTTCAACATATAATCCCACCTGTGGTGTGATGGTATATTCCGCACCAGCTCCCGCCTCAACAGACCATTGCCAGGGTTTCTTGTTCAAGCATTTCTCCAACATAACTTCCCCTGTGAGATAGCATTTGAAATGGTGGTTGGACCATAACTGATAGGCCGCGCCTACAGGGACGCCCAGATAGTGCAGATGCTGGTCGATGGTGCTGTTTTCCTTGATGAATTCCGAATGTAGCCAGGTATAATTGATGCCGCTAAGTAGTGCTACACGGTTGCTCAGCTGGTAATGAATGCTCATGCCCAGACGCACAGGCAGATGATGTTTGGAACGATAATTCTCATATTCTATGTAAGCGAAACCTGACTCTTCATTCACGCCATATGATGTTGTTTTATCGTTATAAAAGTTATTATTATTAATAAAGTAATAGTTTTTTACCTTGCCTGTGGAGTTGTTGGCTGCCAACAACCCACTGGAAGTATGTATGCCCATTGTCCATTTGCTTTCTTTCGGGGAATGATTCTGTTCTTGTTCAAAAGAAGGTATGGGATATGGTACAAGCGTTTTGTCTTCCTTTTCCACCGTTTCTGCAACAGCCTCAGGATGATTCGATTCGGATAGGATATAGTCATCAGTTTCGGGTTGGTTTTCCTCCGTTTCTTTTCTCACGGCGTTTTTCCCTTCATTTTCCTTTTCATCTGTCACCTTAGGTTTTAGCACATTTTTTTGATGTATAACCTGTTTTTTGTTGACGTATACCTCTGCCATGTCGGATGACGATGAAGAGGTCGGGAGCTCATTCATAGCCTCCGACTGTGACTTCTCTTCCGTCCCCAAAACATTGGTGACGGCTATGGAAGGGCGTTCTTTGCCACTTTCTTGATAGATGGCAATGCCAACTCCAACCAACAAGATGGCTGCAGCCGCAGCCCAATACCATCGCATCTTAAGAGCAGGATGGCTGGCAGTTGCTGGTTTAAGCCCCATTTGTTCGCTTATACCTTCCCACACTCCCTCTGGAGGGGTTTTCCGGTGCCCCTCGAGTTTGCGTCTTATTTCTTTTCTCCACATCTCTTCCATCACTTTCCTTTCATTAAATCCTTGATTCTCTCTGCCAGTCTCTGTTTTGCATACCAGAGTTGAGAGGCGGATGTACCCGCCTTGATACCCAGCATCTCGGCAATCTCCTTATGGGAATAACCTTCTACTACATAGAGATTCAGTACGGTACGATAACCGTCAGGCAGTTCACAAATCAGTCGATACAGCTCATCTGGCGATAGATGCGACACCTCTTGCACATCATTGTCTTCCACCAGCAAATTGGATGCGTCTATAGATACCCATTTCAATCTCTTTCTTTCTCTCAAAAAGTTGAGAGACTCGTTCACTACCACCTTGCGCATCCAACCTTTGAAATAGACCTCTCCACGATAATCCATGGTCGGTAAAGATGTGAGAATTTTCACAAAACTGTTTTGAAGCACATCCTTCTCGTCTTCATGATTAGGCACATAGCGGTGACATACAGACGAGAGTTCCTCTACATATCTCAAGTAGAGTTCCTTCATCGCCTGCTGGTCCTTGTTTCGTATGCGTTCTATGAGTCGCTCGACCATTCTTTTCTTGCGTTCCTAATCTATTAATGCCAATTCTCTGAAATCTTGTATGGTATACCGATATTTTAACCTTTTTTAACGATTAAGCATACAAGATTTTATAGCTTTCTGCATTATTAAAACAGAAACAATTCAACAAAAACCAAGAACTATGAAGAAGAATCTATTGTGGATGGCAGCGATGGCTGCAGGCAGCATGATGCTGCTGTCGTGCTCATCTGACGATGTGGATAATCTGGATGAGACAAAAGTTATCATCAACATGTTGCCGGAGGCAAAGCCTATACAGTTGACACCGGCGCAGAGGGTATTTGCCAACGACAACAATGCCTTCACGCTCAGTTTCCTAAAAACGGTAAACGAGACCGATATCTCGGGAAAGAGTTTCATCTACTCGCCGCTGAGCATCACATACGTGCTGGGGATGGTGAATGATGCCGCAACGGGCCAGACGGAGCGAGAACTGGAGCAGACGTTGGGCTTCCACGAGGGTGGCATACAGGCTGTGAACGACTACTGCAAGAACCTGATTGACAACCTCCCCAAGGTGGACAAGAAAGTGACGCTGAACATTGCCAACGCCATTTTTGTGAATAAGCACTACCGTTTGAAAGAGCAATTCCAAAAGGACATGCAGGAGTATTATGATGCCCAGGCAGAAACGCTCGACTTCTCCTCGCCAGAAACCCTCGGCCATATCAACGGCTGGTGTGATGACAAGACCAATGGTATGATTCCCACCATCCTCGACGAGGTGGATCCCATCACGGTATCCTATCTGCTCAATGCCATCTATTTCAAGGCGGACTGGGCATCGAAGTTCGACCCCAAAAACACCAAGACAGAGACCTTCACTACAGAGAAAGGCAGCATCGACCTGCCGATGATGCATCAGAATGTGCTCATCAACTATAATGAGAATGACACTTATACGGCCATCAAGATGCCTTACGGCGATGACTATTGGAACATGACGGTGATGCTGCCGAAGGAAGGCAAGACCACAGACGATGTCATCAACTACCTGGCAGGAACAGTATATAACAAAACTGAAAACGATTCAGAGAGTGGCTATTACGCTCCCTATGAGGTAGACCTGAAGCTGCCTCGCTTTGAGACTTCGTCCGACACTGATGGCCTTGCAAGAAAAGACACCGATATTCCCAAGGAAAGTGGTCTGATCTTACTGCTGAAGAAGATGGGCATCCAACTTGCTTTCGACCCCTTATGTGGGGAAATCTGCAATATGTGTGATTTGCCTGTATATATCTCCATGATGCGCCAGAAGGCCAAAATCAAGGTGAATGAGGATGGTTCCGAGGCTGCTGCCGTGACTGTGGCAGGAGTGAGTGAAGCTTCTTTAGGTCCTGTTGTACGCCCCAAGGCCACTTTCCACGCCAACCGTCCCTTTGTCTATGTCATCCGAGAGGCATCATCTGGTGTCATCATCTTCGTGGGAAAATATACGGGGGAGTGATTCGGAATGTCCAATAAAAGGTGAATCATAGAGGAACGGATATATTGGTTCACCTGAACAGACATAAGGGACTGTTAAATATGCATAAAAGCAAAATATGGGTGTTGGAGTTCTGATATTATTGTCTATTTTTGCATTGTTCACATAGGTCTTGCCTTTTGAGAAGATTGTTTTTATGCATACTTGCGGCACTCTTGAGCCTTTCTCAAGAGCAGGCTCAGTCTTTGCCGATGCTCCGATTCAGCCGCGCCAAAGGCAATCTGGGCGCATTCACCATCAAGGGCAACCCTGAGGACATCACCGAACAGGACGTGAGGGATGCCTACACCGTGCCGATGCTTGGGCTGGGCGTGAAAGGGCGTATTTGGACTGCGGCAGAGGTGGGACTGCTGGAGGGTGATGCCAACGGAGCGGCCAACGCAGCACTGATACGCGCAGCCCTTGAAGACCCGAACTGCGTGGGCATCAAACTCGACAAGGTCTACCCGGTCGCCGTGGGCAATCCAGGGGTGAGGGCCGGCATTTCAAGGGCGTCAGACTACAGCGACGGCACGAAGAGCATCATCATACCGAGAGACTTCATTATCGATGGTGAGGGAACGGGAGCGCATAGTGGGGAGGCTGTTGGCGGTTTCAAGATTCTCAACACCAAGGGCAACCTGTTCTACACGGAGCACTCGCTCAATCTCCTCTATGTGAGGACCGAGACCACCCGCCATGCCACCAACAACTTTTTCTCCTACGTCATCAACTGCGTCCCAGGAGTAGACCAGGTGCAGGTGATAGGATGCGTGTTTCATGATGTCGGGTCGGCATACCGCAGCATCATGCTCGCCTTTGAGGATTCCGACCCAAGGGGAGTGGACTGGGTGCTGCCCAAAAAGAACAGCCTGAAACATTTCTATATGGCCGACTGCACGGCAAACGGCTCGCTCGTCGTGTGCAACAGCGGCTG
>JAGCXX010000301.1 GCA_017961115.1 Prevotella sp.
AGACATCGTTGCTTGTTGGTTGAGTGCGTGTGCCTGTCCGTCGTTGATCATGATGGTGCTATAGGAATACCGTGACCGTTCGATACAGGTGACATCGATTTTCTCCGGGGCAATCATGAAAAGGTCGTTGTCGAGATGCTCAACAGAGAAGTCGTTGGTATTGATGCGCGCCACCTGGCGGTCAGTCCAAAGGTATAGGTTCTTTACCTGCGGCTCGTAACTGCTTTTCTCCACCAAAGAGTAGCAGATGCCACGGGGTGTACCAGTCAGGGATGTCCCGTCATTGTTGACGGCATACACATCCTTGATATGCCTGTTAGTGGTAAAAGACGGTTCAGCATATACGGAAGCCAGGTAGTCGAGGCGGCAACGGCCTTGATCATCCTGAAGCACCATCAATCCCGAAAGCACGCTGGGCTGGATGGCCACACTATATTTTGTGCGATACGCCGCTCCAGTTTTTTTCTCAGTGACAGTCAGCACCAAAGCATAATTAGTGGTGCTCGCCGGTCTGGAAATCATGACATCAAGATTGCGGTCCCTACTGAGAACAACGGCTTTTGCCTCAGTGTTTGCCCAGTCGTCAAGATACATCTCCCACAAGAAGTCCAACTGGCTGTCGTCCATCTCACTTTGCGTAAAGGCCAACTTTGGCTCAATATGCAGGGTATCGTATCGGTCGATGGCGTAATAAGTACCTGCAGCCGGCGACACCACACTGATCTCATTGAGTTCGGTATAGTCGTAGTTGCCTTTGTCCTCATAACATGCCACCATGCTCAAAAGGACAATGAAGCAGGCGATAAAATCAACTGTTCGGCGCATAGTAAATCTCCTCCTTTTCTTCTGCATCATCATCAACATAGATAGGGTCATGGGTTTTGCGATATTCAGCATAAGCCTCATTCAACTGTGAGGCAAAAAGTTGCAGTTGGGCTGCGGTATAGATGCCCGGTTCACTTCCATTGTCGAAACGAGTAGCTTGTGGCCAGTCGGTGATGCCCAGCACATCGATGGCAAAGCGGTATTTGTTGGTGCTGTATCTTCCGAAATAGTATGGCCAATGGGCAGGCCGCATCAGCATATCAGCCCATGAAAGGCGGAAGTGGATGGCATCGGGGTTGCCTGTGGTGAAATCCTCGCTGTCGGTCATCTGCAGATACAGGGTCACGCTATGGTCCTGGGTGTCGGCAGTACGCTTGAGCAGTACAGGCAGGTAGCCCTCAACCTGTCCTTTGGGAATGATGCCGTCGAGAATCTCATAATGCAGCGGACTCTGTGCTGTGGTGCTGTCGGGCACTGCCACCGCCCTGAAATGACGGTCACGGTCGGCCGTGCGCCCCATTACCCGAACAGTGATCTTCACTGTATCCTCCATGAGCGATGAAGGCTTGAGTGAGAAGGTATAGTTCATCTCCTTGACAATATTGGTCACAGCCAGGAACTGTTCTGTCTCATAGAAATAGACACGGTCGTTGAGTGTATAGTCGATATGCTCGTTTTCCTTGCATCCGCTCAAACACAGAAGCAAGAAAACAAAGATGGATGTGATAGTTTTTCTCATATCTTCGCAATCTTCTAAATCAGTCTTTTTCTCTTCCTCCATATTCCACCTCGTCATCTGGCAACGGGAACACATAGTGGGGCATGACATAGCTGTAGCTCACCATATTGCCCACGGCAGTGGGGATAGGTATCTGCTCATAATTCAAGCGCTTGTAGAAGTAGTAGAGTTGTCCTTCACACATGAATTCCTTTGTATATTCCTTACGGATTTCCTCCATAGCGTCATCCTCGCTGAGTGCCGCGCTGAGTCCGTCGACTAGGTTGCGATGACTACGCACAGTATTGAGCAGGGTGATGGCAGCCTCCACATCATGGTTGAGTTTCAGCTGGCACTCGGCGGCGATGTAATATGCCTCCGACAGTCTCATCAAGGGAAGGCGGAAGAGATACTGTGTGTTGCCGCCAGTGGGCTGCATATATTTTGTCGAGTAGTTTTTCCCATCAAGTTCCTGTGTTTGATAGGCATATCTATAGTCGCCGGAGAATCCCGCCTGGAAAAGTTCATAGACAGCCTGATAACTTGACTCGCTCATAATAAGCGAACTCTGGTTGTCGCTGGTGAAATAGGTGGAGTAGCGTGAACGCAGTTGGGTATCGTAGAGGGCGAACACCAGTTCTTCTGAAAAAATGCGGTTGCGGTTGTATGACTCTGCCACGTTGATTTCCGCATCTGGCGTGAAATAGAAGGTGTTCTGTCCAACCACTTTCTGTGCGGCCTGCAAGGCATCTGCATAGTTGCCCATATACAGGTGGATGCGTGCCTGCAACAGACAGACAGCATAATAATTCATCTTGAAGGTGCGGTCGCGCTCATAGGTGACATCAGCGTCTTCCTGACTGCCTTTTACCACTGGGTCGACACGCAGTTCCTCCTCTGCCACGTTCAGGTCTGCCAGACAGTTGCTTAGTGCCTCGTTCACAGTAGAGAGCGGAGTGACATCAGCAGTCACCATCTTCATATATGGAATGCACTTATGCTGTGGATTGGCAAGAAAGGATTCTCCCCACAGTCTTGTCAGGTCGAAATGCAACATGGCTCGGATGGCGTATGCCTCACCTCGGATGAGATGATAGTTTCGCCCTGTGAAAATAAGCGGGTCTGCCCCGTCGATACGGTTGATCAGTTCATTGTCGTTGGCAATCGCAGTGTACATCTGCGTCCAAATGCCATTGATGCGGCTTTCCACCCCACTGTTGGAGTAGTCGAATGCAGCATCAAAATTGTAGGTGTTGCTGGCCGCCATGCCTGTATAATACTGAGCCATGGCATCCAGCATGCCATAGGTGAGTTCCTGTCCGTAGGCCGATGTGCTGCCCATCAGGAGATAGACCCCTGTCAGCGCATCTTTATATCCCTGTTCTGACGTGAAGTTGTCGTCCGACTTGATTTGTGTCTTCGGACTGACGTCGAGCCACTCATCACACGCCCCCAAGAGCAGTGAGGCCGCCAGACCGCAGCAGACATGCCCAAATCTGAGAAAAACACTTATCTTAGTTTTCATCATCATTTCCTTTTTCATTTAAAACCTTGCTGACAACGTAAAACTGAACGTACGGGCGCGGGGATATGACAATCCCCATTCCTTCTTCACTGTAGAGAGCCATCCCACATCGTTCATGGTCGCAGTGAGTTTGAGGTACTCAAGCGGACTTTTCTTGATGATGGGAAGGGAAGAGAAATCGTAGCCAATAGTGATGACAGAGAAAGCCAATTCGTTGTAGTCCTCCACGAAACGGCTGGTGGGTTTTGTAGTGCTCGTATCCATGATAGACTTGAACTTAGCCACCTGTCCTGGGGTGTTCCATCGTTCAGTGAGCACCCGTTCATCAACATTCCAGTTGAGCACATCGACATTCTCCACCTTGTCGACCAATGTCGAGTTGTAGGTCTGACCGCCCCATTTGTAACTGAATGAGCAGTTGGCGTCAAAGTTTCGCCATCTTGCAGACAGTCCGAAATTGCCCTGGTATTTGGGTTGTGAGTCACCGCAGACCACTTGGTCGGTGGATGACCACTCGAAGGTCGTGGTGCCATCTTTCTTGATAAACACCTCCTGGCCAGTGGTGGGGTCGATGCCAGCAGACCTCACCGCCCAGATAGCAGTCATACTTTGTCCTTCCTCATAGCGTGTGCTCACCTTGCGCTGTTCGGCTTTTCCCTCTTCTGTACCTGCGTATTCATCTTTGGCGGCATCCTGTGCCTCGTTGTATGCCTTCAGGGCATTGGAGATTTTGGATATCTTGTTGGTGTTGTGTGCGACGTTGAAGAACAGGTTGACCGTAGTGCGGCTCTGAGGCAGCGTGAGAAGCCGGTAGTTGAGGGTCAGTTCATATCCCTTGTTCACCGTCTCACCTAAATTCTCCTTAAAGGATGAGAAACCCGATGACGGAGCCAATGTGACATCCGTCAGGAGGTTGTCGGTCAGGTTGTTGTAATACTCAAAACGTCCGCTCAACCGGTTGAAGAGGGTGATGTCGAATCCCACCGTCCGCTCCAGTTGCCTCTGCCATTTCAAGTTGGGATTGGCAAGTGCCATTAGCACCACGCCCATATCGCCATTGTAGGTGCGGTCGGTGATATAACTATAGGTTGACAGTGCCTGATAGGAGTTGAAGTTCTGCGAACCCGTACGGCCGATGGAGGCACGCACCTTCAAGTAGTTCAGTATTTTATTACCCTTAAGCCATGCCTCATGATGGAGGTTCCAACCTATGCCTGCTGACCAGAAGGAGCCCCATTTGTTTTTGGAGCCAAACATCGACGAGGCGTTCAGACGATAGGAGAAATCGGCGAGATAGCGGTCGGCATAACTGTAGTTGGCGGCACCGATGATACCGATGCTTCGTGTGGTGCTCTCCGAACCTCCGGGTTTTCCTCCTACGGCATAGCCATTTCCGAAAGAGATGAAGTCCATCCTGTCGCTAGGGAATCCGATGGCGTAGAACGACTCTGTTTCCGATTTTGTCTGCTCAACGGAGTATTGGAGGTTGGTAAAAAGCATGTGCCTTCCTTTGGTGATGGAATAGTTCAATCCCAAGTCGGCATTAATCTGGTTGGACTGCCCATGGCCTTGCGCATAGGAGCCTCTGTTGAGATACTCCTCGGATGATGGCAGGATGGAGGCATACTGTGAATTGGAAGCAGGTGTGAACACATCGCTCTTGTCCTTGCGTATGGTCAGTCCCACCCTTCCTGTCAGTTTAAGGTTCTCAAATAGGTTCCACTCAGTATAGAAATTCTCTGTGATGAGCGTGTATACCGACTCATTCTTAGATTTGAGTCCAGCATCATAGAGAGGATTCCAAGTGCCGTTGCTATATCGTTCTACGAGTTGTCCGTCGTTGTCATGGATACGCCAATAGGGATTCATGCGTGAATATTGGGAGAAGCTTCCGTATGGAGACTCCTTACCCTTGTTGTCGTCGATGGTCAGCAGATTGCGGAAGATGAGATTCTTCACACGGTATGACAATGTGAGATTGCCACTGATGGTGCGCCGATTGCTACCCTTCATGACACCCACGTTGTTGATGTAAGACAAGGAAGCGGAGTAGAGCATGGCACTGTCGCCGCCATCGAACATGAGGGAGTGGCGCTGTCCGACACCGGTGCGCAGGGGCTGTGACATCCAATAACTGTCGACACCTCTTGCCACCTCTTTATATATTTCGTTGTATTGTGCTGTCAGTTCTGCCTGGGAGTGTGCGTTCGATGCGTTGGTGTATTTCCCAGCCAGCAGTTCGGCCTGCAACTTGCCTTCCGCATCGGTCAGATGGTAGCTGTTGAGGTCGGGAACGGTGAGTTCGAGCGAGCCATTGTAACTCACGCGCAATTTTCCTTGTTTGGGCTGCACCGTCTCTACCACCACGACACCGTTGGCTGCTTTCGAGCCATAGATGGCCTTGGCTGCGGCATCTTTCAGGATGGTGATGCTCTGGATAAGGTTCATGTCCATGTCGACAATCTTCTCCAAAGATGTCTCAAAGCCATTGAGAATAAACAAAGGCAAGTTGGGCGAGGTCTCGTAGTCACCCTTGAGGTCGATGGAACTTTGTCCTCGGAACTGCACGTCGGGCATGGTATTGGGATTGGAGCCCATATCTACACTCTCGTTGATGACAAACGATGGGTCGAGGTTCTTGAGACTCTGCAGTGCGTTCACACTGCCGTTGAGACGCAACTGCTCACCCGTGAAGGTGGCTGCCGAGCCCGTGAAGGTCTCACTTCTGCGCATGAACATACCATTTCCCACCACCTCGACACCTTTCAGTTGAGCCACATTGTCACTCAATACGATTTGGAGATGTTTCTGCTTGTCGACCTTTATCTCCTTGGTCACCATTCCCACAAAGGATACAACGACAACCGCCCCTTTGGGCAGGGTAATCTGAAAATTGCCCA
The DNA here is from genome assembly GCA_017961115.1 of Prevotella sp. Lineage (GTDB taxonomy): Bacteria > Bacteroidota > Bacteroidia > Bacteroidales > Bacteroidaceae > Prevotella. Next base: position 5,969 of record JAGCXX010000301.1, read on the forward strand.
CGTCATTTGTCACGCTGTTGACCTGCACATTGCCTTTCATCACGATGGTTGCTCCCGGGAGGGGTTCTCCCTGCTCGTCGGTGACCTTGCCCGTGATGGTCATCTGAGCGCCTGAAGACTGAGAGACAGACTTGGCTGCCACCGCTGCAGAATCGCTCACCTGACCATAAGCCTGCACCGCACAAAACAGACAAAGGAAGATGATTGCTATTTTTAACCTCACCATGATGGCTGATACACGTTTCATGAACTCAAATAATAGTTAGGTTTCATGTTATGCTTTTCAATTTCCAAAATCCTAATCGGACTTAGACATGCTCAAGTCCCTACGACATCATTCGCTTCTTTCCATTTGCGGAAACTGAATAATAATCTTAACCCAAGTTTCGCATTCGCTCAACTTTCAAGTAGTTAAGCAGTTAAAGAAGTTGTTGAATCATTGTGCTGATAAGCTTAACTACTTAAACTGTTTAACTTCAATAACTACTTTCAACTTCAGAGTTGAAAAATCATATATACATTTATAAATAAGGAGAAAATCGGGAGAGCGAGTCTCCCGATTTTCCAAAACTGCTATTTCAGCATTTTCTTCACTGTATTGCCTTGCTTGACGATATACACCTGACCGTCAATGAGGTTGCTTACACGCTGGCCAGAGAGGTTGTAAATCTCAACAGCACCATTGCGGTTGTCGTTCTCAATGGTTGAGATGCCGCTTCCACCATTGGCGAGGTTGTAAACATTAATCTCAACCACATTCGACGGCTGCGACTCACCTGTGGCATAGATTGCGCAAATCCAGAGCTTGCAGTCAGGACCCTTGCCGAGACTTTTTGTCTCGTAGGTGTCGGGATCATATTCCGTATCCTCAAAAGTGGTCCAGTAGAAGTTCTGGCGGTCGGTCACCCAAGAAGTAACATCATTGTAGTTTTCCTTCTTGTCAGCCTCAGGCATACCAGATGTGTAGTTTGTGCTTGGATACCATGTATCACCTTTATCTACATACACCTTATAGTCGGAGATGGAAGAAGCACCTGCAGGCACATCCCATGACAGGGTCAGGTTGTAGTAGTTGGAGATATAGCCATAGGATTCCACCTCTACTTTCTCAGCAGCAAGCACCTGGAAGTTCTCCATTGGCACGTTGCCCTCATCCTTCACGCTGGCAACCACAAAATCGGAAAGATTCTTCTGCTCACCGCCAACTACAGCCAAGACGGCGAAATAGTGCTGGCCATCAAGGAGCAACGGAGTAATAAACTCTGTTTTTCCTTCCACCTCGGCGATATTTCTGTCGTAAAGTACGATGTAACTGGAGGCACCTGCTACGGCATTCCACTTCAGGTAGACCTCATTGCCACCGATAGAACCGTCGGCAGTGAGATTCTGCGGTATCAACGTCGGATCCATTGTGGAATAGGTATAACGCCATTCCACCTCGCTATGCTGTCCGCGCAAATCAGTAATAACAGTGCTGGTGTTGATGGTTCCATCGCTGTTGTATGTATAGACGGTGGTCGAGGTCACATAGTCCCATTCCTGACCTTCTGCTGCTCCTGGTGTATAGTAAGCCTGCACCTCTTTGGTCAACAGACCATTCTCATAAGTATAGAACAAGCCCTGTCCGGGTTGGTCGAACTCAGCTCCGGTCAACTGGATGGATGACACAATTTGGTTGGCCTCATTGAAGGTGAGCTGATAGTGAGCCTCATAGGTAATGGAACCATCGGCATGATAGTTTTTCATGACCTTGTAATAACCATTCTCGTAATCCTCAAACAGAGAACCACCTGACGGGGTCGCATTGCCGGCAGCATCATAATTGGTGTTGATCGTCTTGATGATGTTCTTAGCTGCGTCATACTCATATTCGGTGGATGCGCTCTTATAGAAAGAGCCACCGCTATTGCTCCATGTCTCACGCGAAGCCACAGTACCGTCGGCATTGTAGTTCATGCGGTAGAAAGCATAACTTGAAGTCTCCACTGAGTTCTGGTTGGCTGCATTATAATAGTAGTTGTTGTAGTCGTAAAGGGTTGGTTCATCAAGTTTCACGGTCTCATAGCCCCAAGAGCCATCTTCTTTCTGTACATAGTTGTTAGCATAGAGACTGTAACCCTTTTTCTCCACCAATTTCTTGGAGGATTCCACAGGGGTGCTGCCACCTGTGGTAAAGACATAACCACCGAAACTCAACTTCGAGCCCGTGCAGAACAGATAGTAGGTCTCATTTGCCACCGCATCAAACTCAACGGTTCCAGTCATCTTATCGCTGAAAGTGTAGTCTTCTTCGATGGTTACCTCTACGGGTTCTTCATCATCTGCCTTGAAAATCATCTCATCCAGACCAAGACACGAGCCATCGGATGCCTTGGCCACATAGAAGTTCTTGCCACCATTAATAATGACATAAGCACAGATTTTACCATCAACTGACGGAGTAATCATGTAGTAAGTTCCCGATTGAGGCAGGTTGCCATTGGCTGGCTTATAACTACCACCAACACTTGTATCACCATCGAGTTCACCATCCCTCGGGTTCTGATTACCCACCACATAGACAACGCGGGTCTTAGGTTCCATCTCACCAGACTCTGAATTCTCCACCATCACTTCCTGACCGAAAAGGCCAGCGCAATAGGCCTTGGCAGTACCAAGCTTCAAGTCATAAGGTTTTGTGGTACGGTCGTTGCCAAGCACAAGTTTTGTGCTGGCCGATGTCAAAGTGGCACCGTTGGCATAAGTATCCCCATTGGTGAAGAGAACCTTCTCTTGCGCCTGAACACCAACAGCCATCAAGGCCACAGCAATCAAAGTAAAAAATTTCTTCATAAGCGTAGTTTTTGATAGATAAATAAAAAAGGATTGTAAAGAATTTTTGATTTGGTTATGCTATATCGTCTCACAATTTGCTCATAAATAGTTTCCAAAATTACTAATTTTTTATAAAAAACAAGTGGCTTCTTTCAAAATTACAAATAATTAACGTAATTTTGTCATAAACCAAACCTATATTTTACTAAAATTCCAAATTTACAAAGGAAGAAAAACCCATGTTTATGGCAAATTGCAAGATGAGAAGAAAACCGTATTTTTCTCTCTATCATCGACATCCATTGAACAAATGGAAAGTTATTGGAGTGTTTATCATGTTTTTCCTCACGGGCATCTCTCCGTCTTTTGCCCAAGAAACAGACCAAACGCCGAAAGACAATGCCACCCCTATGCGTTTTATGGCCGAAGGTTATGTGTACGACAATGATGGCGAACCACTTGTGGGAGTCAGCATCTACGTGAAAGACTCCGGTGAGGGAACTTTGACCGACGAGAACGGACATTTCTCCATTCAAGTACCCTCCTCCAGGTCTGTACTGAGGTTTACCTATATTGGTTATGACCCAGTGGAGATGAATGCAGCGGAGACCAAAGTAAAAAAAATTTTTCTACGTCCCAGTGCCACCACGTTGCGGGAAGTGACTGTGGTGAGCGACGGCTACAACACCATCGACAAGCGCCTCTCTGCCAGTTCGACATTCACCATAAAGCCCGAAGATTTCCAAATACAGAATATACCCAACCTATCGAACATGCTTCAGGGCACGGTTCCCGGTCTGTCTGTCGTCTCCCCATCAGGTTCACCCAACTCAGTGCCTAAGATGCGCTTGCGTGGTTCATCCACCATCCATGGTGATGCTGCGCCAGTATGGGTGATAGATGGCGTCATCTGGGAAGAGACGGTCAATGTGAGCAATGATGAAATCAATGCCGTGCTGCGTGGCAACGCCAGTCTCGACCAAGTCAATGAGAATGCCTCCCTCTCGCTCCTCGGCAATGCCATCACCGGCCTCAACCCCCACGACATCGAAAGCATCACCTTCCTCAAGGATGCCTCTGCCACCGCCATCTATGGCACACGAGCTGCCAATGGTGTTATCGTGGTGAAGACAAAAAAGGGACGGGAAGGGAAGACACAGGTCAACTTCTCGTCATCCATCGGATTCACCTCTCGTCCTACTTACGGGCAATACAACATGATGAACTCCAAGGAGCGCATCCAGCTGTCGAAGGACATGGTGCAAAACGGTTACATCTTCGACATCCAGCCCTACTCCACGGGATATGAGGGAGCGCTCTTCGACCTCTACTCCAAAAAAATCACTGACGAGGAGTTTGCCACACGGGTTACTGAATTGGAGACGCGCAACACCAACTGGTTCAAGCAACTGTTCCAAAACGCCATCAACCAAGACTACAACGTCAACGTGTCGGGCGGGGCTGGGCAGACACGCTACTATACCTCCTTGGGCTACAGCAATGCAAAAGGTACGTCGAAGGGCGACAATATGCGGCGCTACACCATGAACATGAGTCTCGACACCCGTCTGTGGAATTTCCTGCAAGTATCGACCAAGCTATTGTTCAGCGACCGCCACAGTGACGGTTTCTACATGACCAACCCTTTCGACTACGCCATTTACGCAGCACGCACACTTGCACCCGATGAGTTCTACACTCAGAACCAAACCCGTGTGGAGGGGTCGAACAACACTTATATGTTGAAATACAACATCTTCAACGAACTGGACCATACTTCCAACACCACTGATGTGCGCCAGACCAACGCCCAGGTCAGCCTGCGTGCCAAAATCGTCAAAGGATTGTTCGCCGACGGTATGTTCAGCTACAGCGTGTCGAATACCAACCAACGGCAGTGGGCCGACGAGGAGTCATATTACATCAGCGGCATCCGAGGCTATGAGGTGGGCGCAGTACTGGCAGGAAGTGCCGACGAACTGGCTTCACGACTGGCACGCGGCGGCATCCTCCTCAACGATGACCAAAAGCAGACTTCATGGACCGCCCGTGCACAGCTCAACTACAACAACACCTTCCTCCAAGACCATACGATACAGGTGATGGCTGGATATGAGGCACGCTCCACCAAATACGACGGCCTCAAGGAACAAGAGTATGGCTATTTCCCCAACCGCGGCAACAAGGTGAGTTATGAGTACAACAACAGTGTGTCGGGTTCCACCGACTGGCACAGTTCGCTCGACAAACACAACACCAATATTGTGAGCACCCTCAACAACACCATCTCTGAATATGGCACATTGGTCTACAGCTTCAAAAACCGCTATACCCTCAACGCCAACATCCGACTGGATGCCTCCAACCGTTTCGGGCAATATACCAACCACAAGTTTCTGCCTGTGTGGTCGGCAGCCTTTCGATGGAGCATCTCAGAGGAGCCATGGATGCCACACAAGGTCATCAACGACCTGAGCATCCGCGGTTCATACGGCATGCAGGGAAACATACCCACCTCTGTGGGTCCCAACCTTGTGGTAAGATATCCGATGACGGTGGTCAACAGATGGTCGGGTGAATACCAACTCAACATCTCAAGGCTTCCCTACCCCAACCTGAGGTGGGAGAAGACTAGCACCATCAACCTCGGACTGGAATGGAGCCTTTTGAACAGCCGCATCACCGGTGCTTTAGACTATTACCACAAGAAAGGTACCGACATTCTCTTCCAACTTCCCGTGGCACTGGAATATGGACAGGAGAATGTGTATCGCAACGGTGCTGACCTCACCAATTATGGCATCGAACTGTCGATGACATTTGTCCCACTGAGGAACAAGGACATGGAACTAAGCATCTCACCCATCTGGTCGAAGAACTCCAACCGGGTGGCAAGCGTGACCAAGCAAACCTACACCATCGACGACTACCTCTCAGGCAATGCATACGAGGAAGGCAAGCCCGTCAACGCCATCTATTCATGGCGGTTCACCGGCATCGACCCCGCCACAGGATACGCCACTTTCGACCATACATCAAAGAACCAAAACCAAGTAGAAAGCACGCTCAACATCAAAGACATCTTGGTGTACTCCGGTCAAAAAGACCCGAAATTCAATGGAGGTTTCTCACTTGCCTTCCGTTACAAGCAATGGTCGCTCAACACCATGTGGGCATATGCCATGGGCAATGTGGTGAGGCTCAATTACCTTTTTGAGGGCAACAACCTCATGCCACAGCCATATGCCAACCTGA
>JAGCXX010000302.1 GCA_017961115.1 Prevotella sp.
AGTATAATTAACCTGGGTGATTCTGTTTAGAAACTGCCTAATGGGGATATCACCGAGCAATACAAGTAAATTTGCTCGTGACTCTTTCAGTTCTGCGAGTATTTCTTTGCATCTATTTAGGTCACAAAAGACTGTTGGACGTTTAGGAATAGTTACTGGGTTGAGACCATATTGCTGTATTTTGGGCTCATACTTTGTTTTCAAAACTCTTACTTGATTATTATTCAGACGAGTTTCTGGCAACAAGTCACATAACCAAGCTTCTTTTCTCGTATATCCTAATGGTGCAAGAATATGTTCATCCAATACTTTTGCTGAAGGTCCATTTAAATGACTACCAGCAGGCTCTAAACTCCCAAGTTCAGATGGTAAATGAATTTTAGAGATAATTTCCTTGGCTTCGTCAGGATTACCATCCCAAAAGATTCTTGGTTCACTCGCCACCGCTAATGCCTGACAAATTATTTCATTTCCTTTTTTCCATCTTGCATGCACAGCACTGGCATATACACCAAGGACAAAAACATGTTTAGGAGTTCTATCTTGTTGTACTAAGCGGCGAACGGTTTCGCCAAAAGGATAAAAGTATTCCATATAAATTCCTCTATCTGTCTATTGGTGTATATTCAATCTTGGCATCCTCATCAGTCGCTTCAAGTTTCATAATCACAGGGCGCAGACCGTCATTGCAACTGACAATGGCAACACCAGGTTCCTTGATCCAGTCACCATAGTAGAACAGCCCTTTGTCTGCACCATGTGCCAAGGCGAACACATACTGGTAGATTGCCTTCCATGCCTCATCACAGAAGCCCTCTGGTTTTGCGTAGTCTGCATAGAACACATCGCCCACCTTCATCATGGGACAGGCTTTAAGCCCACAGATGCCATATTCTTTCGCCAAGTCCTCATTCAGCATCGTTTTGAGGATGGTAATCTTTACTTTCTTCATAGGTATATGTTTTTTCTATTTTTCTTTAGTGGATTTGTAAACAGCCAATGTGGGTAGGATGACCATTAACAGCAATGACACCTCCACCAATGCGTAAGAGCCGAAATAGTCAACTAATGACTGGAATTTCAGAACTCCGTCCACAAGAACGGTCATGAGGGCAAACCAGCAGATAAAGAATATAGCTGCATATTTGATTTTTCTTTTCTTCAGCTTCATTTGATTATTTCGCAAAATTGGAATTTATCCAATCAGATTAAAACTTAAAATGTCTTCCATTCCATTTTAATATTTTCCGCTTAGTAGTGCCGTCGTCATTCCATTGAGTGAAAATGATGTCTTTGCCGATACGCGGCAGTTCATACACGCCGTTGTATTCAATTTCAAACCCAGGAGGGTCGCATCTCACCATACGTTTCGTAGCATTGTTGTACCGGTAGAAAACGAAGTTGCTCACTTCGGATATACTTGGTTTGCCATCCGCGTAACTTGCCAAATCGTTGAATGCAATTAGTTTGTGTTTCCCGTCCGATTCGTTCCAGTAGCATACTTCCAACCTGAAAATATAATCTTCATGTTCATCGCTTACATGTTCAAAAAGGATGTATCCGTTTTTTGAGTCGATGGTCAACTTCTCGCCTTCCTCTTGTGGAAGACCTTTTCTGTGACGTTCCATGGCATTCTGCAATGCTTTCCAAGGACGGTCACCACTCTCATCCTCGTCTTCATAGTTCAATGAAGGAAATGCCGCCCATGCAAAATCTGTGACGGTGGGTCTGGAACCTTTGTAGTTCACTTTAATTCCACTTTGTGCCATCAATGAAAGAGTGAGGCAAGATAAGATAACTGACAATGCTATTCTTCTCATAATATATAGAATTTGTTAAACAAAAAAATATATAAATCCCGATTTATCACACCTGATGGTTGCAAAGGTAACACATTATTTCTATGAATCCTATCGGTGCGGAACACTTTTGTATCAGGCACATCATTTTCTTGTTCTTCCACCAAGGTTTTGGGAGATTGTCGCCCTTCAAGCCGTGTGTCCGTTGCTGTCATGAGCTTCTCATCACGGCGACGGCCACACCGCTTTCACCTCCCTTCGGGGACTCAGGGAGACAAGGGAGAGAGGTCGTGACCTTTGTGGAGGGCCAGTCCCCACCACACTCCCCGCGGCCCAGGGACACTCCCTTTCCCCTTTGGTGAAGTACACCGCGCTCATCCTCACACGACGGGCAGGGCAAGTCTGCTCTGCCTGTCACTCCATCGGATTTCGGGCGGTCAGTCGTTTCACCGCCGTTGTCCGGGAAAGTCCTTTGCCCTTGTGTTTGCTGTTTCTTGATGCCCACGGCAACCGCAGGATGTTCCTGCCCATGGCGGGAATATGCTGCCGATGTCGTGGAGTGTGTTTCCTGTTTCCATGGTTGACAAGTTGAGAATGCCAAGGCGTTGTCAACCCGTCAACCACACCGTTCCGAATGTTTCCCGTTCCTCGCCACCCTTCAAGAGAGAGGTCGAACCTCTGTGGAGGGCCGGCCCCACCACACTCCCCGCGGGCCGGGAACACGGCAGACCGCTTTGGCTACAGACACCGCGCTCATCCTCACACGACGGACAGGGCATGAATGCTCTGCCGTCACTCCATCGGATTTCGGGCGGTCAGTCATGTGGCCGCCGCTAACTGCTGAGTTCCCGTCCCTTGGGTTTTCTTCTATCAATGCCACGGCATTCACGGCATGTTCACGCCCTTGACGAGAACGTGCCGCAAGTGCCGTGGAGCAATCCTTCCTAAAGCAGTGTTGCTGTCACTGTCATCCGCATCGGACAACGGTGACGGCCACACCGCTTTCCTTCGGTCGTTGACGGGTTGAAAGGTTGATGATGATCGGGGATTTCAACCTTTCAACCAAAACTCTCCACACATCTTTCATTCATGTTGCCATGCTCTTGCCGTCCGGGGCACTTGATTGTTCCCACTGCAAAGGTATCTCATGCCCGTCTTGCGGCCTCGGTATTCATGCAGCACTTGTGGAAATCTTCCTCTCAGAGCAAGCTTTTCGAGCGTATTTCCCCAACTCCAGCACGTAACCTTCCGATTGCCGGCTGCCGTGCATGACCTTTCGGGGCAGTGTGAAAATCAGTTCCCTGACGGCTGGAGCAAGCTCCAGAACAAAAGGGAAAAAGAACACAACCCGACATTCAAAGGCAACGTGAGACCAACCACCTCACACTAAAAACTTCAACGATATGCAATTCTTAGTAACAAGCGACACCCTCGGCAAGAACATCCAAGGTCTGTCAAAGATGATGACCGGCAAGGCTTCCCTCGCCATCCTCGACCACTACCTTTTCGAGGTGGACGGCAACGTCCTCCAAGTCATCGCCTCCGACGGCGAGAACATGATGCGCACCACCACCGAACTCATGGAGAGCGACCTCACCCCCGGGGAGTCCGTCCGCTTCTGTGTCCATTCCCGAGTGCTCGGCGACTTCTTGAAGAACATCCCCACGCAACCCCTCACCATCATCATGGAGAACAAGACCGAAATCACCATCAACTACATGAACGGCCACGTCAGCTTCCCTTGCGTCTCCGATGATGAATACCCGACGTTCGACATCCTGACCGGCGAGCTCCGTG
>JAGCXX010000040.1 GCA_017961115.1 Prevotella sp.
AAGGAAATCGCCATCATGCTGCAGAAACGCTGGGAAAAGTACGGCATAGTAAAGAAATATGCCGGCGAGACCGTCGTGGCAAGCGATGCCTACGTGAACGTTGAGAGGAATAGGGCCTACAAGAAGCTCAAGACTCTTTTGCAGGACTTCATCTGAAAGTTCATCAAACCAGCCAAACATGACAGTCATTTAATTGCCAATAATACAGACGTAAAAAACAAAACGATATGGAAATAACGAACAACCTGTTGGCCGCATATGCGGAAGGCAATGTCTCCATGGAGGAAAGGGAGGCGGTCAGGAAATACCTGAAAGAGCACCCGGAAGAACTTGAGAGCATCATGGTCATGATGGACAGGGACTATGAGCTGGGGGCAGACCTTCCGGCTCCCTCGGGTGCGTCCTTCGGCACCCTGCTGTCCAAGATGCTCGAGGAGGTGAGGAAGGCTGAGTCAATGGACGAAGAATCCCCCGACATCCTTCCGATGGAGGAGATGGCGGCTCAGAACACTGTGGACAACCAATGCGTCATACTCTGCGAGGGATTGGCACTGCGGCATTTCGGCATAGAGATGACAGACGAGCAACTGGTTGAGAGAGCCAAAGAGAAGGGATGGCTCAGACCTGAAGGCACGGCCTTGCACCTGGTTGGAACGCTCTGCAGTGAGAACGGACTGAGCATATCCCACCAATTCGGATGCAAGATCAAGGATATTGGTGCGGCCATCCTGGCGGGGAACATCGTCATCGCCGCCGTTGACGGCAATGAGCTAACAGGCGACCGCCCTGAGGAGAAAAGAAAGGACAAGGAAATAGGACTGACACCTAACCATGCCGTGGTGGTGTGCTCCGTCTCAGAGAAAGAGGTAGCTGTTGCTGACCCGGCGACTCCTCAGGAGACAGACATCTATCCGCTTGAGCAGTTTATGGACGCCTGGGCGGACTCCTCCTACTACATGACCGTCGTCAGCAACGGCGAGGAGTACGTGCCCCACCCCATCGACTTGTCCGATGTAGAGATATCGGACGAGCTGCTGGAGCTGAGGGAGGCCATAGCGGAACAGGCCCATGAGGTATGGGCGCTCAACAGGAGGAATGAGGGATGGACTTACGGACCAGTGAGGGACGACGAGAAGAAGCACAACCCCGACATGGTGGCATACAACCGCCTGCCTGAGACGGAAAAACTCTACGACCGCGAGATGGCCATCAACACCATCAAGCTTGTGAAGAAACTGGGATGGGACATCGTCCGCAGGAAATAGACCTCCGTCACGCGTTTTGCTGTACAGTTTCCTCATTGTCTTCAGGTTTCACATAGGATACTCAATATCGTGAAAATCAGCCTGTGAATCATTGAGCATGACATTCACACAGTTTGATAAGCGGTAGAAACTCATCAAACAAGGTTTTACCTATTATAGACTGGAAGACTGCACGCAGGCATTGTTTTTTCCCAAAAACTCATAAGATACAGGAGAATGTGCTTGGAATCCTCATGGGGGTGTGGGACGCTTCAAACCCACTTACCGATAGCAGAGCTCCTAAACTGCAAAACAAATTGTTAGATTTTGCATCCGGGGATACTCTCTATAGTAAAACAGGGCGATTCAAACAATATAACCAAACAAGCATATGAGCATGGAAAAAACATTTAAGTAATCGTAGACCTTTATGTGATTATTAGAGGATGGTTTGCTTTACGGCATCTATATACCACTGGGACTTTGCAGAGGACTGAATGAGATTGACACCATTCCCTATTCAATAATAATGACATACCTCAACAAGGAAGTCCAGAAACAGATATCGAACGACTTCACCGAATCACGGCAGAAATGACAACACCCACATAGTGTTCATTGATGAAACATAAACATACGGATATAATTAACAGAAAATGAAACATAATAAGTTTATCATTCTCCTCATGCTTTTATCATTACAGGCATGTCAACGAGAGATTTCCACAGCTGATCCCATCGATAAGCATCCCGAACTGATCGATGAAAACGGCAATGTCAGTTTTGGCGTCTTGAACACTCTAACCAGTGATGATGGTAATCTGACCATCTACATCAATCAAGGCCTAAGCATTGCTCCATTCCAAGATGATTGCCTCGTGGTCTACGATGCTGGGGAGAAGAAATATGTTGTAAATGAGGCAAAATGGCGCAAGAAGAACGGAGTATCCCCTGATGGAACATGCCTGCTATTTACAAGATTCATAGAAAATCTCTACACCATAAAACTCCCTGATGAACAAACTATCTATATAGCTGTCGCCAACATTCCGACCGGCAGTGAGGATTATCAAGACGGAGAGATAGTGGTGAAGGCCCAGGCTTTCATCATTGACAACAATGAACTGAAAACCACCCCGGTCTTCTATTCCGATAACGACCTCACCGATATCCTGGAAACACCTGTCACCCCTTGGTTTATTTGGGTGCAAAACATTCCCAGTGTATGGCCATCGAAATATAATCCCAAGACACGTACGTTATCATTGGCGGTAATACCCACAAGACCTCATTATTGTTGTTTGGGTTACGAAAACTGGACATTCGATGAGCACAAGAATGCTTTCCTTCCAAATGATGATTTTGACAATTACATGCCTCTTTTCCAACAATATGAGTTTGACAGCATGGTAGCTGTGACAGCCATGACTGAGATGCTGCCCCACCATAAGGTACTCATCGGAGAAACTGCTTTCGGTGATAAGCCCTATCTCTATGCGTCATGGCCTGAGAATGCTGAATGGACAGACAAACCCAGTGTTGTAGTGATGGTTGATGATGCCTATCGGGATGATTGCACATATCACTTTCCAACGAAAGACGGTTATGAGTACGTGGTTTTTATGAGTGAATCAGGCGACCCACAAAATGCATCTATAGCTTCCCTTGAGGTGCGTAAAGACAACAAGGTCTTGTCAAGAGAAGTGGCAGATATTTAAAACAATCACAAGAATACATTCATGCTGATACGTTATCTCTTCAGACTTCTGAACCTCTATAAAGATGGGAGAAAAAGTCCAAGGCCTTGATTTCTATCTGTAATGTATAAGATTGTACGGAAAAGTGTCATACAAATACATTTTTTCCGTACTTTCTTATGTAAAAATACACATTCCATTCCACCAAATATTTTCTCTTTTTTCATATAGTATAATGGATTAGGCCCAAGCCACTTTTTGTGGTGTGATAACAGCATGGATGGTGTCGATGTATTTGGCGAGGGGGATCATGAAGGGCATGAAAACCGACAGCCGTTCATCAAACGGCGGCTCATTGACCACTGTCTCTTTCGTGATGTCGCCGTTCTCACATACATACGCTATGATGGTCATCAGGAAGTCCTCCTGCTCCGCATTCAGTTCATGACCCGATATGAAATCCGAGAAGCGTCTGACGGCGTTCTTTCTGTCCA
>JAGCXX010000303.1 GCA_017961115.1 Prevotella sp.
CGTATGATGGTGCCTTGGTTGCCACTCTGCTCAGCCAATTGCAGATTGCGGTTAATATATAAAGTGGTGGAGTCGTAGTTGAATTTCGAATAAGCCTCGATGAGTTTGTCGGTCAGGGAAATCTCTTCAGCCAAACTTCCATTTCGATGCCGGAGACGCTCCTTGATGGCTTCAATATCTTTTTCGTGAGCATCATCAAATTCTCGGATGTGGGTGATGGCAGAGTCTAATTGCGCCAACAAGATGGCTGTCTGGCCTGTTCCATCTTGACGGGAAGGCCTGTCCGCTCTCTCTTCCGACACCCCCTTTCCTTCCAGAGGAAAAAGCAAAAATAGAAAGATATAGAATAGTAGGTTGATATGATACTTCATTATTAGCGTGAAAAAGAGTGTATTTCAAATTTAGGTTTTGGCAAAGTTATAAAAAAATATAGATGCTACAACAAAATCAAGCGTATTTTTTCTTTTTTCTCCTTGATTTGTAAAAAAAGGTGTATTAATTCATCTACTTTTTTGCAAGCAAAGAATAGATGTAACCTTTTGATTTGCAAACAAATAATCATTATCAGACATTACATTCAATCCACTATGGCAATTACAATCCTTTGAATGAAGCCTTTTTTTCACTATTTTTGCACAATCATGATCTTTACCCAAACACTTATAGCAAATAGGATGCAAAATACAATGAAAAAGACCGGAGTCAGACACCTCATGCCATTATTGCTGCTTTTCGTCACCGCCGTGACCTTGCAGGCACAGACCAATTCGGGGTTGGAAACCACGCACGACGAGTCGGGCTTTGTACCCGAAGGCTACCAATTGGACTGGAGCGATGAGTTTGACGGAAGTGAACTGAACACCAATGACTGGAAATTCGAGATACAAGAGCCCGGTTGGGTCAACAACGAGCTTCAGCGGTACGTTGGAAAGACCTACAGGGGAAACAAGGTGGTGTTTGTAGAGGACGGTCACCTCACCATCCGTGCTCAGAAAGTGGACAACCAAATCGTATCAGGACGCATCAATGCCCGTCCATCCCAGGGATGGCGTTACGGATATTTTGAGGCGCGCCTCAAACTGCCCAAGGGAAGAGGCACGTGGCCAGCTTTCTGGATGATGCCTGTGAATGTGGACTGGGCTACCAACCCCTGGCCTCGCTGTGGAGAGATAGACATTATGGAAGAGGTGGGATACTCCCCAGGAAATGTGTCGTCATCCATCCATTGCGAGACATACAACCACACGGCAAATACGCAGAAAACCCATTCGATGTATTTGCCCACTGCCGAGGACGAATACCATATCTACAGCATGGAATGGACATCAGAGAAACTGACGTTCTTTGTCGACGGACAAAAGCACATGGAGTTTCTCAAAGAGAGCGACGACCATTCGGTGTGGCCATTCCATTATGCATTCCATCCCATCCTCAACCTGGCATGGGGAGGCTCTTGGGGCGGAGCACAGGGAGTTGACGAGACAGCATTGCCCGCCGAGCTGCTCGTCGACTATGTAAGAATCTACAAAAAGCCGATGCCCGAGACAGCCAAGAAAATCGTGGCTTATGTCACCTCATGGTCGTCCGTTGCCGTCGACCCAAATGTCATGACGCACATCAACTATGCCTTCGGTGGAATCGACAGCAATGGACATGTGACAGTGGACGGCAAGAACCGTTTTAAGGAAATCGTGGCTCTAAAAGAGAAGAACCCGTCATTGAAAGTGTTGTTGAGCATCGGCGGATGGGGACGTGGAAATTTCTCCCCCATAGCCGCTGACGAAGCGAAGAGGAAGGAATTCGCAAGGTCTTGCCGAGAGTTCTGCGACCAAAATGGAATCGACGGCATCGACATCGACTGGGAGTTTCCCGGAAACAACTCGTCGGGAGAAGCATCCCCATCGAATGAGAAAACCAACTACACACTGATGATGCGAGAACTCCGTGCGGCCCTGGGCGACGACCTGTTGCTCACCATGGCATCATCAGCCAGTCCGGGGTATTATGATTACCCCTCACTCATAGGATATCTCGATTTCGTCAATGTCATGACCTACGACATGGCAAGTCCGCCCAATCACCATTCCGCACTCTACCGTGGAGGCACCGTGGGAAACGGGTGGTTGGTAATCCATGAAGCTATTCAGGAGCACCTAAAGGCAGGAGTGCCGGCAGAAAAACTTGTCATGGGTCTTGCCTTCTATGGCAATGGCAATGCCGACGGCAGTGGTTCTGCCAATCAGATTTCATTGCAGGAAATCGAGAACGGCATAGCCGATGGCAAATGGACAGACCACTGGGATGATGTGGCGAAAGTGCCATATGTGACCAACGCAAGTGGGAAATTCGTCTACGGCTATGACAATGCACGGTCGCTCACGGGAAAATGCCAGTATATAGTAGACCATGATTTGGCTGGGGGCATGTATTGGGAGTATGCCAACGACAACCTGATGGGAACCGAGCGCAACACTGTCTACGACTGTCTTGTGGGAAATGCTGTAAGAAAGGAGAACGTCACATTGGGCGGTGAGCCATTAGAGTATATTGGAGCCAACAGATATGGCAATGTCCTCGAAATGGTCAAGGGCAACACCTACATCGCCGATGGAGCCGATGAATTCAACGATGTCAGTTGGTATTACGACCCCGATTTCTTTGAGAAAACCGCCGATGGCTCATATCTATTCAGGGCCGTATCCGGGAAATATGATATCAGTGCCGATTTCAACAACCATTGTTTCCGTGTCGTCCCTCTCGACGAAGAAGGCCAACCGCTCACCTACAGCATACAGGATGGGAAAGGATGCATCTGGGTAATAGGAGCCAATTCAAGTTATGGTAAGCCATCATACCTCCCGGGCAATGATGACGGATGGACCGAAAGCCGCGCGCTGCCCATGGCCAGGATAGATGACACTCACCACCAAATCACCTTCGAGGTAGGACAACAACTCAATCCGGAGAAAGTGAACTTCAAGTTCTTTCATCAGAATTCATTCGGAAACGATGAGAATGATGAATTCACCCCTTTCACCAATCCCAAAATCACAACCAACAGTGATGTCTTTTATGTCAATTTCAACACACCCGATTGTGGCAATGTCAAACTGCGCTCCGGCAAATCATTAACCCCAGGTGACGTCTATGTGTTCACCATCGACACCAGTGACACCTCTCATGTCATCTTGTCGACAGAAAACATCACCACAGGGGTGGAGGAAGTGAAAACAGCCCACTCAATCCACAACGACATATATTACGACATTACGGGCAAGAAAATAAATGGAATGACCCCGAAGAGGCACGGGCTGCAAACCAAGAAGCAAATCATAATCATAGATGGGAAAAAAAGAATTGAGTAGTTAAGCCATGTGATATATTGGTCGGCATCCATGTATTGGAGTTTTAAGTATTCAACTAATTAAGAGCAGAGCAAAAAGAAATTCGAGATATGAACAAGACAAGAATCATCCTTTCGATGGCGGTAGTCATGCTCATGACAGCCACGTTACAAGCAAGACCAGCAAAGGCAGACAACATGGTGGTGGTGGCCTATGTCACCTCGTGGACACAGGAGACTCCCGACCCCTCTGTAATGACACATATCAACTACGCATTCGGACACGTCAATGACTCTTTTGACGGTGTGAGGATTGACAATCCTGAACGATTGCGGAAGATAGTTGGGTTGAAAGAGAAGAACTCCAACCTGAAGGTGATGCTCAGCATAGGTGGTTGGGGAAGCGGACGGTTCAGTGAGATGGCCGCCTCTGAAAAGAACAGAGCAAGTTTCGTCAATGACTGCCGAAGAGTCGTGAGCGACTTCAAACTCGACGGCATCGATATCGACTGGGAATACCCCACACAGTCGTCAGCGGGAATCTCATCCTCGCCAGACGACACGGGCAATTTCACCCTGCTCATGCGTGACCTGCGACGAGCCTTGGGAAAAAAGAAGCTCCTCACCGCCGCCACCGTATGCGATGCCAAATACATTGACTTCCGCTCATGCATACAGTATATGGATTTTGTCAACGTGATGGCCTACGACATGGGAAACCCACCCCGGCATCATGCAGCCCTCTTCCCCTCGGCTGTCTCAAGCCACATCACCGCATCACAAGCAGTGGAAGAGCATCTGAAAGCAGGCGTCCCAGCCAACAAACTGGTAATGGGGATGCCGTTCTACGGACGTGGAAGCCGTGAGGACAGCGGACTGCGGGAATACGACCGCACCGGAATACTCCCCAAGGGATATGAAAAGCGATGGGACGACGTGGGAAAAGTGCCCTACATCACCAACGAACAGGGGATATTGGTAAGGGGATATGAAAACAGCCAATCGCTTGCCGAGAAATGCCAGTTCATCCTTGACCATCACCTTCGTGGCGGCATGTATTGGGACTATGCAAGCGACAACAGCCAGGGAGATGAGCGGACCACCCTCTACCTCTCGCTCCTCAAGAACAAAAAAGCCACGCTGCCCCCCCGCAAAGTTCTCGTACTCGCAGAGAGGGGCGGTCTGCACGAGCCTTTTACGGCAACCGGACTGCAATGGCTTGAAGACAACAAAGAGAGGTTCAACATGCAACTCGTCGTACTCAACACGGCGGAAAACATCGCCAAAGGAGAGTTGGGCAATTATCATCTCGTGCTCCAGTTGAACCATCCCCCCTATGCATGGAGCAAGGAAGCACAACTTGACTTTCAAAACTACATCAACCGGGGTGTAGGAAACTACATCGGATTTCACCATGCCACATTGTTGGGCGAATTCGACGGATACGGCATGTGGCAGTGGTTCTCCGACTTCATGGGAGGTATGCGATATGAGAACTACATCGCCGAGAAATGCGACGGAACCGTGCAAGTGGAAGACAGGCAGCATCCTGTGATGAACGACATACCAGGAACTTTTGTCATCGAGGACGACGAATGGTATACCTACAACAAGAATCCACGTCAAAACGTGCATGTTCTAGCGCATGTCGACGAGGCCAGTTATACCATCAAGACCAACATCAAAATGGGCGACCACCCCGTGGTGTGGACAAACCCCTCCAAGGGAGCACGGAATGTGTATTTCCAGTTCGGGCACAGCAAATTGCTGTTCGACAATCCCATCTTCGTCAAGTTGCTCGAGAATGCGCTCAAATGGACTTTGATGGAAGAATGAGCCGATTTGTCGTTTTCCTTTTCCTGTCACTC
This sequence comes from Prevotella sp., assembly GCA_017961115.1. Taxonomy (GTDB): domain Bacteria; phylum Bacteroidota; class Bacteroidia; order Bacteroidales; family Bacteroidaceae; genus Prevotella. The sequence goes on from JAGCXX010000303.1 coordinate 5,212, forward strand.
GGTTTGAAAGGAATGGCACAGTTGCCATTGCCGGTAGACACGGACAACTCGTTGGAGGCACTGCAACTGCGCGAGGCTGTGCTGAAGAGCGAGTTGCTCAACATCGTGCCCACCCCACCCCTTTGGCAGCATCAGGGACTCGGCACCATGACAATAGGAGACAACAGGCAACTGACCCTCAGCATACCTGTCAGTACGGGTATGCGCGCCCAGGGAGCACCCAACGACCCCGACTATGCTACTTATGGGAGAGCCACAGTGTCGTATCAACTGAACGGCCGCAACTTGGAGGACTTCAACCGTATCACCATGGATGTGTACCCCCAATGTGAGGGAGTCGCCATCATGAACCTCAACCTTTTGCTGAATAGCAGTACGCAGAATGACTTGGGTGCCCATCTGGTCAACCTGAGAAACAACCAATGGAACAGGGTGGTCTACGACATCTCCGGCATCAGCCGCCACAAAGTGCATACGCTTGACATCTACACCGACCTGAAGGGACGCAATCAAGCCAAATGTGATTCCTTCATATACCGTATTGCCAACATACGTCTTGAACAGACCGCACACTCCTATATCGAGAGAGGGTGGACCCCGGAACCAGGCCTGATGGCCTATTCCACCTCCGGATACTTCGCATCAGGAAGCAAGACAGCAGTATTCCGGATTCCAGAAGGTATGCCCACCAGCAGCGGCAATCCGTTCAGGCTTGTTGACACCAACAGCGGCAAGACCATGTTCACAGGCCATGTGCAGACAAAAGCAACGACTATCGGAACATTCGGCATCCTCGATTTCACACCATTTGCAAAGACAGGGGACTATCGGTTGGAATATATGGACATGCATACGAATCCTTTCCATATCGGCGACGATGTTTTCACGCATGCGGAGCAACTGTTGCTCAACTTCATTTTTTGCCAACGGTGTGGCTATGAGGTGCCCGGCATTCATGGTGTCTGCCACAACGACGTATTCTGCTCCTACAACGGGATGCAATTCTCATACGGAGGCGGCTGGCATGATGCGGGCGACCTGTCGCAACAGACACTGCAAACCTGCGAGACAGCTTATGCCCTGCTCGAAATGTGGAACAAGACTCAAGACAAAAACTCACCCTTGGCCAGGCGCCTGTTTGATGAGTCGGTATGGGGACTGCGGTTTGTGCTGCGCAGCCGTCTTGGAGATGGATTTCATGCCAGCAGCATCGGTCTACTGCATTGGACCGATGGCATTATCGGTACGGACGATGACATCCACACCGTGCGTTTGCAAAACACTGCCTACGACAATTTCCTATATGCTGCTTGCGAGGCATTCGCAGCGCGGACCATTCCCGCCTCATCCTTGCGCGACAGTTTGAAACGTGCTGCCGTGGAGGATTTCCAATTCGCCATGAACAAATTCAAGTGTGACGGGTATGACCTGTTCCCCCACATCATGGAACATACCTACAACACATCCCACTCACAGTTTCAAGCCACCATCAGTTGGGCGGCAACCCAACTCTTCATGTTGACCGGGAAAGAGGAGTATGGAGAGATAGCCGCCAACAGTATAAGGTATGTCATGGAATGCCAAGAGAAAGACGGAGCCTGCCCAGGATTTTTCTATCGGGATACGACACGGCGAGCCATTGTCCATTACATTCACCAGTCAAGACAGCAGCTGTTGATGCAGGCTTTGGTCGGCCTGTGTGAAAGTCAGCCGATGCACAAGGACTACGGACGGTGGCAGGATTGCATCAGATTGTATGGCAACCATCTGAAGGAAATCCAACATTATACCGAACCTTACGGCATGGCCCCTTCAGGCATATACAAAACGGAAGAGTATTCCGACTCGGCAGGTTTCCACTCCCTTCACATTTTTTCTCCCGAAAATGCCCATGAGCGCTACGACATACAGCTAAGAAATGGCGAGAGAATCAGCAACAACCTCTATTTGAGGCGGTTCCCCATCTGGTTTGGCATCTTCAATGGCAATGAGGCGATTATCTTGTCGGCAGGAAAGGCCGCCGCCATCTGCGGGCATTTCCTCAAGGATGACGAATTGTTGCAGATAGGAAGGGAGCAGCTCTACTGGACCGTGGGGAAAAATCCATTCTGCCAGTCGCTCATCTATGGTGAGGGATGCCACTATCCATCCCTTGACAGTTTCTCTTCAGGTGAGATTATGGGTGGGATTCCTGTAGGCATACGTTCATGGGGAAACGACGACACCCCCTATTGGCCACATACCAACAATGCCTGTTATAAAGAGGTATGGGTCACGTCAGCTGCGAAGTTTCTCTCACTTTTGTCAGAATATCAATAACTAAAAGAATATGCAAATGAAAAAGTTTTTATTATTTACGATGTTGTTGCTCGTATGCATCCCCATCAGTTCGCAAAACGAGGGAGAATATGCTGCCAACTATGCCAGTGCCCCCCGGTTCAAGGCATTGCTTTTATGGGAACCTGGTGCTGAGGAAGCCCACGTGCAGTTTGACAAACAGGCCATCGAGTTTTTTCACAAGCTCACCTATGGTGAGGGGTGGATAATGGACGTGACAACATCTTTGCAGGAATATCCCTACGAACGCCTCAAGGAATACAGCATCATTGTGGCTTTGAATGCCTCACCCGGAGGAAAAGTTCAAAGGGAAGCATTTGAGAAATATATGGACAATGGTGGGGGATGGATAGGGTTTCACGCTTCTGCCTACAACGACCGCAATACGCATTGGCCATGGCTGAACCGGTTTTTAGGATGCGGACAATTCTATTGCAACAACTGGCCACCCCAACCAGCCCTTGTCGAGTGTGATGTGACCAATCATCCCGTCACCTCCACTCTTCCCAAAGAATTCGTTGCACCTGCGAGTGAGTACTATCAGTGGCAGCCATCACCCCGCTTGAATGAAGATGTGGAGGTGCTGGTCAGCATTTCACAGAAAATGTATCCTTTCGGACTGAAGGATGTGGTGAAATTCGGTGATTTCCCCATCGTGTGGACCAACAAGAAATATAGGATGGTGTATCTCAACATGGGGCATGGCGACCAGGGTTTCATTGATGCCACCCAACAACTGCTCTTCGTCAATGCTTTCCGTTGGGTAGTGAGCAGAGACCCCCAAGGCGACCCGTTCAAGAAGTAAAGATTCCCCGATAATTATACCTTTCCATCGCCCTAATGAATGATTGGGTTAAAAAAACGCCCTCAAAATTTGTAGGTTCCAAAACTAATCTGTAATTTTGCACCCGCATTTCCGTTAAGGAAGGCATTCGGGGTGTAGCGCAGTCCGGTAGCGCTCCTGGTTTGGGACCAGGCGGTCGCAGGTTCGAATCCTGTCGCCCCGACTTTAATCAAGCCCAAATTGCTGATTAAAACAGTAATTTGGGTTTTATTTTTTCGACTGCTTTACCAGCCATACTGTTTCGATGCGTACATCAGCAAAATGGGGGTCAGCGGATAAACCTGGTTGGTGGGCTGCCCGGTCAAGAGTAATTTGTTACCTTTGCGGCATGAAATCAGAAACCCTATTGCGTGCCATCCTCCCCGATGTGCTTATAGACAACTTCGACGTAGTTAATTTCGAGAAGACGGATGTACGTTTCGACATCTGGTTTGACGAGAAGAAGGTCCAGATGTATGAGGACAAGCAGCCGCTTGGACTCATCACAAGGATGGCTGCCAAAGTGGTTGCCTTTACTATGTTGCAGTATTTCAATCTTCTCAATCATAAGCCTATAGGGCAAGTTAAGTATGCTATGTTTTAATTCATCCAACAGGTTTAATATATTAGTTGATAGACATGTGTCTATTATCCAGAAAAACGTTATCTTTAGACCACAATTTGTATTAAATGATACTAATATATGGCTTGAATCCTAAATAATAATTGATTGATTTTGAACACACAGGAAATTTGTGTATTTTTGCAAATAAAATGACATGAAGTTAATCTGTATAAAAAAGAAGTTCTTGACGAACGAGGCATTACTCAGACTTAGCTTGGAAAGAGTTATAATAGCCTCAATTCGGATGTTTGCAATATAATGCAACCTAACTTGGAAACATTACTACAGATTTCTCAAATCTTCAATGCTGACATTAAGGATTAATTTTCAGAAGTTAATGAACACAATTAATAATATGAAAGATATAACTTATGTTGAGTATAATGATGAAGGTCAAATAATTGGCTGTCTATCAGGTTTTGTTATCAAAGATACTTCAGAAGAGAGGGTTCGGCAGTGGTTATAAAAATTCTACAGTTTATCACGGCTATAGAATAGATGGTCATGACAAACTTTTTCAAGAGCATAAGTCATTTCTTGTTTCTATGAATAATAGCATATCTACCTTTAAGAACCAATGTCTTGACACATTGAAGGAAATCGAGACGGTAAGAAAGGATACTGAAAACCAGTCTGCTAAATTAGACGAAAATTTTAAGAAGCTTAAGAAAGACTTAACTTCACAAATTGACGCTCTCTCCAAATCATTGCAGGATGACGTATCAGCATTAGCAGAATTATTAGAAAATTCAGTAAACGAAAAGGTTGCGAAAGCGACATCCGTAATGGAACCGAGAATTACCGATTTGGAAAATTTCAAAAGAAAAGAGATTGAAGGCAAGACTTTGTGTGATTCTACGTCCTATAAAGTGTTTGTTGGGCTGATAGCTATAGCGGCCTTATTGTGTTCAATTCTTTTGTGACAATCATATAAAAAGATGGCAAATTCATCTTATCAAGATAGCGAAACAAGAAAATCCACTGATTTTCAGCACTGTTGCCGATTGCCAGTGGGTTAATTGTTACCAAAATGATTCCAACAAACCTTGATGAGAACATTAGATGTTAAAAACCTGTTGAGCTAATTCTCAATGACCAAGAAGTTATTTGTGTTGCAGGTGTTTGGCTTGCTTACCACGCTCAAAAAGGGGTAAAAAACTAAGCAGAAAATCTGGAGGTCGCATCCCTGCGCCCTCCAGATGACCCGGGCATTTTAACCTTTATGATTTTATCGAATTGTTGAATCTGCAAAGTGCAGATATGTTCTATTCGAACAGGCTTTGCTTGATGGTTTTCTGGACATCGGCAGGTATGTCCTTCATCTTACAGCTATTGACAATGTAGCGAACCACCTTTTCGGACATCGAAGGATGCTTCACCCACATGTCGGTGCGATTTTTCCAACGTCCTCTGTAATGAGTCTTGTCGGTCAATATGACAGCATCTTTCAAGGCCGGACGTCCCATCTCCTTATACCAGCCATCCTTCAGGCTATACTTTCCATACTCTTGTGGTATCACCACAATTTTTCCCTCATTGGATAGGGCAATTCCTGCAGCGGCATACTCACCGTCGGGACCGTAGAATTTGAACTGAGTGTAGCCGTTGGGTTTGCCACACATGATTTTTTTCTCGCCATCGTACTGCATCCATTCCAGCGTCCATACGCCGACGAGATCCTTATCCGTCACATTCACCCGTTGAGCTTTCATGCTGGCAGTGCATAGAAGAAATGCAGCCATTGTCATCAGAATTTGTTTCATAATTGTTTCGTGTTAGTGATAAAAGAATGAATAATATAAGTGCATGGTAATAGACCATTCAGTAGCCTATGGAGAGAATAAAATCATCCCAATCCTTGGCACCACCTTCACGGTTGAACACCTTTTTGTAGAGACGCTTTCGCATGGTGCTAATAGTACTCGCCTCACGTGCCAGGACGGCAGCAATATCTTTTGTTGGGATGCGCAATTTGACGAGCAAACAGGTGTGGTATTCCACGTCGGACATCGGGTAGAGACTGCGCAACTGTGAGGTGAAGCCAGGATATACTACCTTCAGACTTTGTTCTACTTGTCGCCATTCCTCGTCCTTCATCAATTGTCCAGTAGCCATGCGTCTCTGCAGCATGTCATACTCATCGGAAGCAAAGAAGGTGTCCTCTACCGATTTGACAGCTTTGCGCACCTGCTGCGGACGATTCTCCTGCACTTCCTGAATTTGCTGAAGTTGGAGCTGGAGTTGTTGGCGTCGACGACGGTTGACGATATAGTTCGCTACAGCAAGAATAACGACAATGGCTATGGCTGCGATGAGCCATTGGATGTAGTTTGCCTGCTGACGCTCGCGGGCAGAAAGCACATATTTCTGAGTATTGGATAGTTCTGGACTGATGGAGTCGTTATCGAAAATGTTGCGTATGTCTCTCCCCCATTCACTGTAGAGTTTATCGTCGCGTTTCCACGTGTAGCGAATGCCAATGCGCTGGATGGTGATGGCAGAATCACCAACACAGAGCGGATGTGGGTCTCCGTCCTCCAAATAGAGCCAATTGTTGCCACCTTGGTCTATCAATGTCACAACATGCTTGGCCGTCGGTACGACGACCAATCCTGAAGAAGTGGATGCTATCCTGCACTCATACAAGTTGTTTTGTTGGTCGTAGACAAGACAGGCAGAGCCATCACCATCCATGGAATAGTTGTAGACTGCCCCAGATGGATACTCCACCTGTTGCAGCACCCATGCCCCATTGATGTTGAAGCCTTCGTTGTTTTCGTTCATCCTGTCAGTGCAGGAGAAGAGTGCAAGGAATAGGATGAAGGTGTATCGTCTCATACGCATATAAGTTATTTTGTGTCATCTTTTATTTTGTTGAGATGGGGTTTTCCGCTGACAAAAGTACTTGTTTTTCGCTATGTAACCATGGATTTCAATTCACATTTGGTTCGCAATTTGCTCATATCCCGTTCACATTTGGTTCGCAATTTGGAAGATGAGAAAAGAGCTGCGATTGCCGCTGCATGCTGGACTTCAAGAATGAAGGGAGGAAAGAAAAAGCATAAGGCAGGGCGAGACGGCACGAAATCAGCACAAAAAAAGAGTTGAGGGAGAAAAAAGGAAACAAACAGTCTTTATTTAAGAAAATATGTGTAATTTTGCAAACTGAAAGGGGATAATGAGCGACATTTGTCAATCAACAAGTAGGTTATGGAATACTCACAATATTTACACCCAGAATTAGAGACGATGCCCGTAGAGGCACTTCGTCAGTTGCAGTTGGAGCGTTTGAAGAAGACTGTCGCCCACTGTATGAACTCACCTTTCTATCAAGAGAAGTTTGCAGAACTTGGCATCACCCCAGATGACATCAAGAGTCTTGATGATGTCAAGAAGTTGCCGTTCACCACGAAAGACGACCTTCGTGAGCACTACCCGTTTGGTTTGGCATGTGTGCCACTGCGTGACTGCACCCGTCTGCACTCTTCGAGTGGCACGACCGGCAATCCCACCGTTGTGCTCCACACCCAGAAGGACATTGACGAGTGGGCCAACGCCGTTGCCCGCTGTCTTTGGATGGTCGGCAGCCGACCCGAAGACGTGTTTCAGAACTCCGCCGGTTACGGAATGTTCACCGCCGGTCTTGGTTTCCAATACGGTGCCGAGAAGGTAGGTATGCTCACCGTTCCCGCTGCCGCCGGCAACACGACTCGCCAGATTAAGTTCATCAAGGACTTCGGCACCACCGTTCTCCATGCCATTCCAAGTTATGCCTCCCGCATCTATGAGGTGATGCGAGAGGAGGGAGTTGACCCACGCCGCGACACCAAATTGCGTGTGCTTTGCATCGGTGCCGAGCCCCACAGTGAGGAGCAGCGCCGTCGCATCGAGCAGAACCTTGGTGTGAAGGCCTACAACTCATACGGCATCTCAGAGATGATGGGACCCGGTGTGGCATTTGAATGTCCCGAGCAAAACGGCATCCATATCTGGGAAGACTATTTCATCGTTGAGATTATCGACCCCATCACCTTGGAGCCTGTTGAGGACGGCCAATTGGGTGAGTTGGTCATCACCACCATCAATCGTGAGGCGATGCCATTGCTTCGTTACCGCACCCGCGACCTGACGAGCATCATCAGCGGAGAATGTCCCTGCGGACGCACCCACAAGCGCCTCGCCCGTCTCCAGGGCCGCAGCGACGACATGATGATTCTGAAGGGTGTCAACATCTTCCCCATCCAGATAGAGAAGATACTGCTGAAGTTCAAGGAACTCAGCACCGACTATCTCATCACCCTCCAGACGGTGGATGGCAACGACACCATGACCGTCGATGTAGAGCTCCGTGAGTTGTTCACCGACGACTATCAGCGACTCCAGAGCCTTACCCGTGAGATAACCCGTCAGTTGAAAGACGAGATATTGGTCACACCGAAAGTCCACCTACTTCCCAAAGGCGGCATACATGCCTCAGACGAGGGCAAGGCCGTGCGTGTGAAAGACTTAAGAAAACTTTTCTAATACCCATAACCCCATGACTATCCATCAGCTATCCATTTTCATTGAGAACAAGTCAGGCTCTTTGGTCAAGGTGCTTGGTCTGTTCCGTCAGTTTGGTTTGCAAATCATTGCATCCACGATACCCGACACAGCCGAGAATGGCATCTACCGTGTGATTTGTGCCGAACCCCTCCGCGCCTACGAAGGTCTGAAGAAAGCAGGAATCCCTGTCGCCCTCTCCGATGTGTTCGCCATCGAACTTGACGACCAGCCCGGACGTGCCGCCGATGCGATAGAGATACTGAGCAATGCCGGTATTGGTCTGACCTATATGTACAGTTTCCTGCTGCGCGGGAAAGGCATTCTCGTATTCCGCACCGACAACCCCACTCTTGCCCGCGAGACCATCATTCTCAACGACATGAAATTCATCGCAGAGAAAGACCTCTCAGTGTGGGCATAAGCCAAGGCTGTTTGCGAAGTGGAGTTTGCATTTTGAAGTCCGCCGCAGAATAATTGGCAAAAATACACTAAAAAAGATTGGTTCATATATTGAAATATGTACCAATCTTTTTTCTATCCTTTAATAATTCTTACCTTTGCACTCCCAAATCAACTTGAATGAAGAGTAGAGACACGATGTGTCGTGTCGGTTATTTATCAACTGCATTATAAAGAAGTAGGAAATGTTTAAGATTTTCCCAGGTTTTCAACTTGTTGAAGCCTACCATCAAGTGAGTCATGCCAAGAAATACCATCCTGGCAGAGTAATCAAGAAATCCGCCCAAGCCCTATTTGTCCTCATTGTGACGCTTATACTTTGGAACATGCCATCGAGTTTCTTCGGCATGGACGGACTGACTGTTGTGCAGCAGCGCATCATCGCCATATTTGCCTTTGCCACCATGATGTGGTTGCTTGAGGTGGTATCGTCGTGGGCCACATCCGTAGCCATCATCGGTCTTCTGCTGTTGTTCACCTCCGATTCCGGCATCATCTTCATGTGTGACGAGACAAAGGTAGGCACGCTGCTCTCCTACAAGGCAATCATGGCCACCTTTGCCGACCCCGTCATCATGCTGTTCATCGGCGGTTTTGTGCTTGCCATTGCCGCGACGAAGACCGGTCTTGACGGTCAGTTGGCCAAGGTATTGCTGAAGCCATTTGGCAGCAAGAGTGAGAATGTGCTTCTCGGCTTCATCTTCATCACCGGTTTGTTCTCGATGTTTGTCTCCAACACGGCAACGGCAGCCATGATGCTCACCTTCCTGACCCCTGTATTCAAGCAGTTGCCCCCAGAAGGCAAGGGACGCATCGCCATGACCCTCTCCATCCCTGTGGCAGCCAATCTCGGCGGCATCGGCACCCCCATCGGCACCCCTCCCAACACCATTGCCCTGAAATATCTCAACGACCCAGAGGGTCTCAACATGAACATCGGTTTCGGAGAATGGATGCTCTATATGGTGCCACTTGTCATCGTGCTGCTTGTCATCAGTTGGTTTTTGCTCAAGAAAATCTTTCCGTTTACCCAGAAGACCGTCAAGCTTGAGATAGAGAGCAACATGAAGCGCGACAAGAAGACCTATATCGTGATTGTCACGTTCTTCGTGACGGTGGCTCTGTGGTTGCTTGACAGCGTGACCGGCATCAACTCCTATACGGTAGCCCTTATACCTTTTGTGGTATTTGCCCTGACCGGTGTCATCACCAAATACGACTTGGAAGAGATCAACTGGTCGGTCATCTGGATGGTAGCCGGTGGTTTTGCGCTCGGCTACAGCCTCAACGCCTCAGGTCTGGCAGAGAAGATGGTGGAGTCTATCCCCTTCGGCAATTTCTCTCCGATTCTGATTCTGATACTCTCCGGCATCATCTGCTACGCACTGTCGAACTTCATCAGCAACTCAGCCACTGCAGCTTTGCTGATGCCCATCCTTGCCGTGGTCTGCACAGCCATGGGTGACAAGTTGGAAGCCATCGGTGGTACCTCCACCATCCTCATCGGCATTGCCATTGCCGCCTCGAGTGCCATGGTGCTTCCCATCTCCACCCCACCGAATGCCCTCGCCTACTCCACCAACCTGGTGAACCAGAAAGACATGGCCCGCATCGGACTCATCATGGGTGTCATCTCCATCGTAATAGGTTATCTGCTGATGTACTTCATTGGAACAGCACACCTGATTTAAGTTTGAGATTATGAAAGTAATAGGAATCATCCCCGCCCGCTATGCGTCGACCCGTTTTCCAGGCAAGCCATTGGCTATGCTTGGCGGCAAGACCGTGATTGAAAGGGTGTATGAGAAAGTGTCGTCAGTGCTCAGCGACTGCTATGTCGCCACTGATGATGAGCGTATCTACCAAGCGGTGGAGGCTTTCGGAGGTCGAGCAGTCATGACCTCAGCCGACCACAAGAGCGGCACCGACCGCATCGCTGAGGCTGTAGAGAAGATAGGTGGCGACTACGATGTCGTGGTGAATGTGCAGGGCGACGAGCCATTTATCCATCCAGAGCAGATTGTCACGCTCTGCCGTTGTTTTGACGACCCCGAGACACAGATAGCCACATTGGGCAAGCCATTTGACAACATGGAGGGCGTGGAGAATCCCAACTCACCTAAGATTGTAGTCGACAACCGAGGGTTTGCCCTCTATTTCAGCCGCAGTGTGATACCCTTTGTCAGGGGTGTGGACCGTAAGGAATGGCTGAGCCATTATCCCTTCCTGAAGCATCTTGGACTTTATGCCTATCGCACAGAAGTGTTGCGGGAAGTGACCCGTCTGCCCCAGTCATCGCTGGAGAAAGCCGAGAGCCTCGAGCAGTTGCGCTGGTTGCAGAACGGCTACCGCATCCGCGTGGGGCTTACCGACCAAGAGACGGTTGGCATCGACACACCTGAAGATTTAGAGAAAGCAGAAAAATACCTGAGCACGATTTGAGCTCAGGTATTTTTTATATCGACTGCATTGAGAATGGAGGCTGCTGTGATACAGCAGCATACGGAACAAGGGAATGGTAGGTATTGAGGGATGAATCAGTAGACCCTCAGTTGGTCGCCGACACGGATAGCGTAGTCGGGGTCGAGGTGATTGAGTTTATACAAACTGGAAAGTCTCATGCCATAGGTCTGGGCTATGGTATACATGCTCTCGCCCTGCTTGACCTCATGGCGATAGTCGCGATAACGTCTGTCGGCTTTCTTTTGTTTTTTGCGCAGGTAGACCACATCGCCCTCCCTCAAAGCCTCGTCAGCATCGCGCTCGTTGTATTTTGCCAAATTGGAAGCCGACACACCCACCTCCTTGCCGATGGACTCGAAAGAGTCGCCACGACGTGCATAGACATAGTAATTCTGATTGTATGACTTGATGGGATGTACTGTGAAGACCGCCCTTTTGCTGACAGGCGTCTCCACTTTGTTCTCCACCACCACCATCTTACGGGCAGGTGACATGGTGTCGTACTTATAGAGCTGATAGGTCTCGATAATGCTGATGAGCCTTTGCGCGTATTTGGGATTGGTGGCATATCCGCACTGCTTCAGTCCATTTGCCCATCCGCGGTAGTCGGTGATATTGAGCGAGAAGAGCCTTTGGTAACGCTCCCTGTTGGCAATGAAGCGGCTGTGGTCCTCATAGCTTTCACGCGGACTGTCGTAAGCCCTGAAGCTCTCTTGTTTCTTGTCGTCATCGTGCTTGATGGTGCGCCCCTGCCATCCATGGCTCTTGATGCCGAAATGGTTGTTTCCGCAGCGCGAAAGATAACTCTTGCCCGCTCCACTCTCAAGCAGTCCTTGCGCAAGAGTGATGCTGGCAGGTATACGATAATTGGCCATCTCCTCAATGGCGATATCCTTATATTGGTCGATATATGCCTGATACTCCGCATTCCACTTCACTTGAGCAGATGCAGAAAAAGTAATCAGAAAAAGGCATAATGCCATTACAATAGTTCTTTTCATCATCCTATCAATCTGGAAAAACAGCCTTAAGTGGGCTGAAATGGTTGAAATAAGTGAGATTTAGGTATCCAGCATCCCGCCGGTTAGCAAATAGTGGGAACAAAGATAAGAAAAAAACTCCGAAACCATAGTCCGTTTGGCAAATTTTAACAAAAGAACGAGTATATATCGCATAATTTGCCTACTTTTGCCATACGGTTTTGTAACATTATTCCATTTAATCATGACCAAAGCGGAGGAAATCATCAGTTTTATGGAGTCGCAGCGCAATGAAGTGCAGCGGCAGATACTCATGCGTTTTTTCAAGACCGCCCCAGGCGAATATGGGCACGGGGACGAATTTATAGGGCTCAAAGTGCCCCAAACCCGTGAAGTGGTGAAGGCTGTGGAGAAAGAAGTGACGCTGGATGACATCCCCGAACTGCTGATGAGCCGTTGGCATGAGGTGAGGCTATGCGGTCTGCTGCTTCTCGTCAGTCTGTTTGAGAAACAAGCCAAGAAACGTCTTGTCAACGACAAAGAAGCCGCCCGCAAACGCGATGAAATAGTGACCATGTATCTTCATTATGCAGAACAAGCCAACAACTGGGACCTGGTGGACTTGTCGGTACACAAGATTATCGGACATTGGCTGCTGCTGCCCACCTATCTTGGCGGCAATGTAGAACTCACCCTGCACACCGACTACAAATATGACCTTCTCGACCAGTTGGCAGCGAGCGACAACCTATGGAAGCAGCGGATGAGCATGGTCTGCTCATGGAAGACATCACAGCAAGGCGACCCCTCATGGTGTCTGCGCTATGCAGAATACCATCTCCGTCATCCCCACGACCTGATGCACAAAGCTGTGGGATGGATGTTGCGTGAGATGGGCAAGCGAGTCAGCATGGACCTCCTGCGCAGTTTTCTCAGTCAGCATATCCATGAGATGCACCGCACCACACTCCGCTACGCCATTGAGTTGATGGATGAAGAGGAGCGCAAATATTGGATGAGCAGATAGGTGAAGATTTTAAATGGGCTGCTGTGATACAGCAGCATACAGAACGATGCTGCGACAAAAACTTTGTTTTTTATTTTGCATTGCTCTCGGTTTGGATAACTACTTTGGCCTATAGGCCGAAGATAGGCGGCACCTCGGCAATGAAAATAAAAAAATGTTTTTTTTATTTTGCTCTCGGTTTGAATAAATTCCTCTCGCTCGAAAATGCAAATTCATTTGCATTTTGCTCGCTTAATCGGAATTTTGCACTACTTTGGCCTATGGGCCGAAGATAGGCGGCACCTCGGCAATGAAAATAAAAAAATGTTTTTTTTATTTTGCATTGCTCTCGGTTTGCACTATCTTTGCAGAAAATTTTAATAACGTGAAAAAGAATTTGAGAAGGGCCTCCCTCTGTATCCATGCAGGATACAAGGCCAAGAACGGAGAACCTATTGAGTTGCCAATCATCCAGAGCACCACCTTCAAGTATGACGACTCTGACGAGATGGCTCAATTGTTTGACCTGAAAAAAGAAGGCTATTTCTACACCCGCCTTCAGAATCCCACCAACGACGCAGTAGCAGCCAAGATTGCCGCCCTTGAAGGCGGAGTGGGTTGTGTGCTCACCTCCAGCGGTCAGGCAGCCAATTTCTATGCCCTGTTCAACATCTGTGAGGCAGGCGACCATGTTGTCACCTCGAATGAGATTTACGGCGGCACCTTCAATCTGTTTGGCGTGACCCTGAAGAAACTCGGCATCGAATGCACCTTTGTGTCCCCCGAAGCCAGTGATGAAGAGATTCAGCAGGCATTCCGTCCCAATACCAAGGCCTTGTTTGGCGAGACCATCTCCAACCCCGGCTGTGCCGTCCTCGACATAGAGAAATTTGCGAGGATAGCCCACAAGAACGGTGTTCCCCTCATTGTGGACAACACCTTCGCCACACCCATCAACTGCCGTCCCTTTGAATGGGGAGCCGACATCGTGACCCACTCCACGACCAAATACATGGATGGCATGGCCACCCAAGTGGGCGGAGCAGTGGTGGACAGCGGCAATTTCGACTGGATGGCCCATGCCGATAAATTCCCTGGCCTTACCACTCCCGACGAATCATATCATGGTCTGACCTACGTCAAGGCCTTCGGCAAGATGGGTTACACCACCAAGTTGGTCGCACAACTGATGCGTGACCTGGGCAGCATCCCCGCCCCCCAGAACTCCTTCCTGCTCAACCTTGGGTTGCAGACATTGCATCTGAGGATGGCCCGTCATTGCTCCAATGCCCAGCGTGTGGCAGAGTTTCTCAGCGGTGACGAACGAGTGGCATGGGTACACTACTGCGGTCTCCCCAGCGACCATTATTACGCCCTTGGTCAGAAATACCTCCCCAACGGTTCGTGCGGTGTCATCGCCTTTGGACTGAAAGGCACCCGCGAGACCGCCATCCAGTTTATGGACTCCCTTGAGATGATCAACATCGTGACGCATGTCGCCGATGCCCGCACCTGTGTGCTGCATCCCGCCAGCCATACCCACCGCCAGTTGTCCGACGAGCAGTTGCGCGAGGCCGGTGTCGCCCCCGACCTCATCCGACTGTCGGTAGGCATTGAGGATGTGGAAGACATTCTTGACGACATCCGTCAGGCATTGGACAAGATTTAGCCACACCAACAATAAATCGGCCGGCGAATCGTTATATAATATAATGATGAAGAGTCCATTCTGCAAGCAAGCCATTGTGCTGGCCATTCTTTTGGCACTGTTCTCGTGTGGAACAGACCGCAATCTGAAGCGAGGTGAGAAATTTCTTGCCTTGGGAGAGTATTATGATGCCTCTTCCGAGTACAAGACAGCCTACTCGAAGACCCCCGCCAAGGAACGTGCCAAACGAGGTCAGATAGCGAAGAAGATGGCCTTTTGCTACGACAAGATCAACTCCACCCAGAAAGCGATAGCCGCCTACCGCAATGTCATCAGATACAAGCAAGACGACGGCGAGACCCATCTGTCTTTTGCCCGCCAATTGATGAAAAACGGCAACTACAAGGAGGCAGCCGAAGAATTCCGTGTGGCGCTTGACTCCATGCCCGACAACATTCTTGCCAAGAATGGTCTTGAATCCGCCATGTCAGCCCCCAAGTTGAAGGAAGACGGTTCGCGCTACTCGGTGAAGCGCATGGAAGTCTTCAACTCACGCCGCGCCGACTACTCCCCCATGCTGATGGGCGAGGACCACGACCAACTCTATTTCACCTCCACCCGCAACGAGGCAGAGGGCGATGAGTTGAGCGGTATCACCGGCACGAAGAACGGCGATATCTTCTTTTCACAGAAAGACGACAAGGGGAAATGGGGAAAGCCCCAACGTGTGGAATCCGGTCTCAACAGCCAATATGACGAAGGAGCCTGCTGTTTCAGCAGTGATGAGCGCGAGATGTATCTTACCCAATGCTCATCAGACCCCTCCTATCCCCGTTATGCCAAGATTATGAAATCCAACCGCAGCGATGCCGCGTGGGGCAAGCCCAGTGATGTGGAGCTTACCCGTGACACGCTGTCGAGTTATGCCCATCCCGCCGTATCACCCGATGGAGAATGGCTCTATTTCTGTTCAGACATGCCAGGAGGCGAAGGCGGTCTGGACATCTGGCGTGTCAGGCTGACCACCTCCGGTCTGGGCGGAGTGGAGAACCTCGGTCCCTCAATCAACACAGCAGGCGACGAGATGTTTCCCACCTTCCGTCCCAATGGCGACCTATACTATTCCTCCAACGGTCTTCCTGGCATGGGCGGTCTGGACATCTACATCGCCACCGTGAATGATTTCGGCCAATACGAACTTGAGCATCCCGGATATCCCCTCAACTCACAGGGCGATGATTTTGGCATGACATTTGAGGGTCCACACAACCGTGGATTTTTCTGCTCCAACCGCGGCGACGGCCGTGGATGGGACCATATTTTCAGTTTTGAGAAGCCTGAGATTATCCAGACGGTCAAAGGATGGGTGTATGAGATGGATGGTTATGAACTCACTGCCGCCCAAGTATATATGGTGGGCAATGACGGAACCAATGAGAAGCTCAGCGTGAGGAGCGACGGTTCGTTTGAGCAGGTGCTCACCCCCGGTGTCGACTATGTCTTCCTCGCCACCTGCCGCGGCTACCTCAACCACAAGGAAGAACTTCATGTCGTCGCCACCGACGACTCCTATGAGCACGTGCTCCAGTTCCCCCTTGCCTCCATCACCGTCCCCGTCATGATAGACAACATCTTCTATGACTACGACAAGGCCACGCTGCGCCCGGAGTCGACCCAGGCACTCGACGAGTTGGTGACATTGCTCAACGAGAACCCCAATGTGACCATTGAGCTCAGTGCCCACTGCGACTATCACGGCAGTCAGGCCTACAACATCGGCCTTGCCCAACGGCGTGCCGAATCAGTGGTCGACTATCTCATTGCCCACGGCATTGTCAGCGACCGCCTCACCCCCAAGGGATACGGCAAGGAGAAGCCCAAGGTGGTGCGCAAGAAACTTGCCGCCCAATATGACTGGCTGAAGGAAGGCGATGTGCTGACCGAGGAGTTTATCAAAGCCCTTGACAAAGACAAGCAAGACATCTGCGACCAACTCAACCGCCGCACAGAGTTCATTGTCCTCCGCACCACCTACGGTATGTTTGACAAAGACGGCAATCTGACCAATCCCCCCAAGCAGAAGCCCAAGGAGGAAGAAGAGAGCGAGGACGACGGCTTCTTTATTGATTTCTGACAACGCGATGCAATTGCCCGAGGAGTTTACCCGCTACACCCGTGAGCTGATGGGCGACCGCCTATACAACCTATGGACGGCAGGTATGTCATCGCAACCACCCACCAGCATCCGCCTGCACCCCCTCAAAGCGAGTGGCAGAGTCATTATGCCCCATTATCATCCGGAAAAAGTGGACTGGTGTACCAGTGGCTATTATCTCAGCGAGCGTCCCAATTTCACCTTCGACCCTCTCCTTCATGCAGGTGCCTATTATGTGCAGGATGCCTCATCAATGTTTGTTGACGAAGTGCTCCGCCAACATGTATGCCAACCTGTCACCATGCTCGACCTCTGCGCTGCCCCTGGCGGGAAATCGACATCAGCACTCAGCGCGCTCCCATCAGGCAGTCTGCTGTTTGCCAACGAGCCCATCCCCCTGCGCACCCAGATTCTTATAGAGAACATCCAGAAATATGGCCATCCCGACGTGATTGTGACACAAAACTATCCTGCGGACTATGCCCGCAGTGGTCTGATGTTTGATGTCATCCTCGCTGACGTGCCCTGTTCCGGCGAAGGGATGTTCCGCAAAGACCCCGGTGCCATCTCGGAATGGTCGGTCCAGCATGTGGAGAACTGCAGCCGCCTTCAGCGAGAGATTTTGAGCAGCGCCTGGTCGTGCCTGCGTCCGGGAGGTTTACTCATCTACTCCACCTGCACGCTCAACTCCAAGGAGAACGAGCACAACATTCTTTGGGCCATGCAGGAACTTGGAGCCGAACCCGTTGAAGTGGCAACCCGCCCCGAATGGAACATCATTGGTTCGCTTGTCTCTGATTGCCATGCACCAGTATATCGCTTCATCCCCGGCGTGACACGAGGAGAGGGACTCTTCATGGCAGTTTTGAGGAAGACATCCACGGATAGCGACCACCACGAGTCTGCCTCCATCACAAGAAAGGCGAGAGCAGCAAAAGGGAAGAACCAACGCAGTCAGCTCCCTGTCCAGTCACTGTCAGGGTGGCTGCATGACATCGACCAATATGCACTTCTGCAAACAGACGACCATATCGTCGCCGTGCCCAAGAGATGGGAGGCGACATATCATTCGGCATGCAAGCGTCTGAAAATCGTCCATGCCGGCATAGGCATCGCCACCCTCAGGGGAAAAGACCTGATTCCCCGACATGAACTTGCCTTATCCGCCGCGCTATCCAGTGACGCCTTTCCCCAAGCCGACCTTGACGACGACACCGCCATCGCCTACCTTCGCAAGGAAGCCATCAGCCTGCCCTCAGACACCCCTCGTAGGCATGTCCTTGTCACCCACCATGGTCTTCCGCTTGGGTTTGTCAAGCATCTCGGCAACCGCTCCAACAACCTCTATCCTCAGGAATGGAAAATCAGGAGCACCCATATCCCAGCAACCAACAAAGAAATACTGACAGCAATATGAAACAGTACCTTGACCTTCTCCACCGTATCATGACAGAAGGAGTGAACAAGACCGACCGCACCGGCACTGGCACCAAGAGCATCTTTGGCCATCAGATGCGTTTCCACATGGAAGACGGTTTTCCCCTGCTGACCACCAAGAAACTGCATCTGAAGTCCATCATATACGAACTGCTGTGGTTTCTTCGCGGCGACACCAATGTGCGCTGGCTGCAGGAGCACGGAGTAAGAATATGGAATGAATGGGCCGATGCCGACGGAGAGTTGGGCCCCGTTTATGGTCATCAGTGGCGCTCATGGCCCGACTATGACGGCGGCACTATCGACCAAATCAAGAATGTGGTCGACCTCATCCGCCATCATCCCGATTCACGCCGCATGATAGTAAGTGCCTGGAACGTGGCTGAAGTAGAGAAGATGGCCCTCCCCCCCTGCCACACGATGTTTCAGTTTTACGTAGCCGACGGCCGTCTCAGTCTCCAACTCTATCAGCGCTCAGCCGACACGTTTCTTGGCGTCCCGTTCAACATTGCCTCCTATGCACTACTTCTTCAGATGATGGCACAGGTGACCGGTCTGCAAGCCGGCGACTTCATCCACACCACTGGCGACACCCATATCTATCTCAACCATCTCGAGCAGGTAGAGCTGCAACTCACGCGAACCCCTCGTCCTCTTCCCCAGATGCGGATAAACCCCTCCATCAAGGAACTCAGCGACTTCACCTACGAAGATTTTGAACTGACCGGCTACGACCCCTGGCCCCACATCGCCGGTCAAGTATCTGTGTAACCATCAATACACCACCATGCGCATCAACATCATCGCCGCCGTTGCCGCCAACAGAGCCATTGGCAAGGACAACCGCCTTCTCTACTGGTTGCCCAACGACCTACGCCGTTTCAAGACCCTGACCATGGGACATACCATCATCATGGGTCGGCGCACCTTTGAATCATTGCCCAAAGGCGCCCTGCCCCACCGCCGCAACATCGTGCTCAGCCGCAGCAAGGCAGAGTTTCCTGGCTGCGAGCATTATGGGTCATTGGAAGAAGCGCTCTCCCACTGTCAGGAAGAAGAGGAAGTATACATCATCGGGGGTGCAAGCATCTACCGTCAAGCCATCAAGATGGCCAACCGTCTGTGCCTGACAGAAATCCACGACATCCCCGAATCCGCCGACACCTTCTTTCCTCCCTACGATGACTGGCGTGAGGAGGTACGCGAAAGCCATGGTGCCGATGAGCGGCACGCATTCAGCTATGACTTTGTGGATTATGTGAGACCGTGATGTCGGTCTCAGTCTTCATTGTCGAGTTCGTCAACAAGGTTGACGACAGGCAACTGCCGGTCAATGGCAGCATTGAACGAGATGATGGTCTCGCTTCTTGAAAGTCCGAGGGGCTGGAGTTGGTCGTGTATGATTTCCAACAGGTGGTGATTGTTGCGTGCGAAAATCTTGATGAACATATCAAATCCACCAGTGGTATAATGGCATTCCACCACTTCGGGAATTTTCCTCAGTTTCTCAACCACCACATCGAAACTCTCCGGATCCTTCAGGAACAAGCCTATGTATGCGCAAGTCTCATACCCAATTTTCTCCGGGTCGATAATAAACTTTGAGCCTTTGAGGATACCTATTGTTGTCAGTTTCTGAATACGTTGGTGGACGGCAGCCCCGCTGACATTGCATACCCTTGCTACCTCAAGAAACGGGATTCTTGCGTCCTCTGAAATCAATTTCAGTATTTTTCTGTCCAGTTCGTCTAAATTGTGATGTGCCATAGTTTAAATTGATTTGAAAGCAAAGGTACGTAAAAAAAAGTAAATTTGCAAGCAAAAAGAGGGAAAAAGGTAATAATTAGTTTACAAGCAGTCCTCTTTCCCTATCTCTCTACTGAAAAGAAAGGTTTTTCAAGCGGTTGCGCAGCCGCTCCGCCTCCGACTTGCGTATGGCCAATGTGATGGAGCAAGCATTATCGAACTTTTGACTGACAATGCGTGGAGAGAGTTCCTTGACCACCCTCATCACGTCATTCATCATGACATAAGGAAAATCGTAGGTAATGGTTTCCTCGACCATGCACGACACCACCTGTGAGTGAGCCAGGGCATCAGCCGCAGCGGAGCGGTAAGCCACTATCAGTCCACCCGTACCGAGGTTCACACCCCCATAATAGCGCACGACGACAATGAGGATATCGGTGAGCGACATGCTGTTGATTTGCCCGAGGATGGGTTTTCCTGCCGTACTGTTGGGTTCCCCGTCATCGTTGGCACGGAATTCCTTGCGTTCCGCACCGAGCATATAGGCATAGCAAACGTGGCGCGCATCATAGTATCGAGTGCGATAGGCAGCGATGATTTCCCTGATTTGCTCTACAGACGTCACATGATGAGCGTAGGCGAGAAACTTACTCCTTTTCTCGGAGTAGAATCCCTCGCCCACGCTATCGCTGATGGTGAGAAACTCGTCGTCGCTCATGAGAGTTTATGGATAACGAGTCCTGAGCGCAATTTTGGTTCAAACCAGGTGGCTTTTGGCGGCATGATGTTGCCGCTGTCGGCGATGTCCATAATCTGTTTCATCGACACGGGATAGAGAGCCAATGCGAGTTTCATCTCCCCGCTGTCGACACGGCGCTTCAGTTCGCCAAGTCCGCGCAGTCCGCCCACAAAATCGATGCGGTTGGAGCCACGGAGATCCTTGATGCCCAATATCTCATCAAGGATGAGTCTGGAAGAGATGTCCACGTCGAGCACACCGATGGGGTCGCTGTCGTCGTAAGAGCCACGCAGGGCACGCAGACGGTACCAATGTCCATCGAGATAGAGCGAGAACTCATGCAGTTGTTTCGGTTTGTAAATCTCCGTACCCATGTCCTCGATGGTAAAGTTTTTCCGCAGGGCAGCAAAGAACTCCTGTGGAGACAGACCATTGAGGTCGGTGACCACTCGGTTGTAGTCGAGGATAGTGAGTTGTGAAGCCTGGAAGCACACCGCCATGAAGTAGTTGTATTCCTCGTCACCCCTGTGGTTGGGATTCTGTTTTTGTTTCTCAGCCCCCACCAGAGCAGCTGCGGCAGAGCGGTGGTGACCGTCGGCGATATAGAGATAACGCATCTTGGCAAACTCCCTTGTGATGACTCCGATGTCGTCGGTATCGGATATGACCCAGAACTGATGGCGGAAGCCGTCGATGGGAGCGATGAAATCATACTCAGGTTCCGTCTCCGCATACCTTGAAATGATTCTATCGAGCACATCATTGTCAGGATAAGCGAAGAAGACGGGTTCGATATTGGCATTGTTGACACGTACATGCTTCATACGGTCCTCCTCCTTGTCGCGGCGTGTGAGTTCATGCTTCTTGATGCGTCCCTGCATATAGTCATCGACATGGGCAGCCACGACAAGACCATATTGTGTCTTCCCATTCATGGTCTGCGCATAGATGTAGTAGTGCTCCTCCTTATCCTGCACAAGCCAACCACGGTCCTGGAATTTTTGGAAGTTCTCAGCCGCCCTCTCATACACCTTGGGGTCGTACTCACTTGTTCCCAGCTCAAAGTCAATTTCCGGTTTGATGATGTGATAAAGGCTCATCTCATTATCGCCAGCCTCCTGGCGAGCCTCTTCAGAGTTGAGCACATCGTATGGACGCGACTCAACTTTCTCCACGAGTTCGCGCGGTGGGCGTATGCCCCGGAAAGGTTTTATTGTTGCCATAGTTGTTTTAGTGAATGGTTTTCCAGATTTTCCAGAAAATTTAGACATTCCAGATACCCAAGAGAATCTATATGTTCCAGAAAAAAGACAGAGGTGCGCCAAAGAGCGCACCTCTGTATGAATGATTATTACTTATTGACTTGGAATTTCGTGCATCCCTCGGCGAAGAAGGCATTGATTTGCCTTGCAGCGGCGATGCCTGCATTGATGTTTGCCTCAGCGGTCTGGGCACCCATCTTCTTCGGGGTGCTGAAGTAGCGTCCCTCGAAGGCAGCGAACTCAGCGTCAGCATCCGGTTTGATGTCAGTGACGAACTTGATGTCGGTGCGCTCCTGCATCAGTCGGATGAGTTCCGGCTCATTGATGACCTCCTTGCGTGCGGTATTGACCAGGATGCCTCCCTTCTTCATCTGTCCTACCACTGCATAGTTGATGCTCTCCTTGGTCTCCGGCGTTGCGGGGATATGCAAGGATACGACGTCGCAGTTTTTGAAAAGCTCGTCCTGATTGGCAACAGCGTGCACACCGGCAGCCTCGATGACGTCAGCGGGGCAGTATGCATCGTAGGCATACACATCCATGCCGAAGCCCTTGGCGATGCGAGCCACGTTGCGCCCTACGTTGCCGAATGCGAGGATACCCAATTTCTTGCCCAGCAGTTCGGAGCCCGACTTGCCGTTGTAGAAACCACGTACAGCCATCACGAGCAGTCCGAAGACGAGTTCTGCCACAGCGTTGGCATTCTGTCCGGGCGTGTTTTCAGCCACCACCTTGTGTGCGGTAGCAGCAGCGAGGTCAATGTTGTCGTATCCTGCACCAGCCCTAACCACGATTTTGAGGTTCTTGGCAGCGTCGAGCACCTCAGCATCCACCTTGTCGGAGCGGATAATCATGGCATCGGCGTCGGCCACAGTCTCAAGGAGCTGTGCCTTCTCTGTATATTTCTCGAGGAGCACCAGTTGATGTCCTGCTCCCTCTACTTCCTTGCGGATTCCCTCCACAGCAGCTGCAGCGAAGGGTTTTTCTGTTGCGACCAATACTTTCATTTGTCCTGTCTATCTTCGTTTAGTTCTTAGCCTCAAACTCCTTCATGCACTTAACCAAGGCCTCAACGCCCTCGATGGTCTGTGCGTTGTAGCAACTGGCGCGGAATCCGCCCACAGAGCGGTGTCCCTTGATGCCCACCATCCCCTGTGAGGTGGCGAACTCGAAGAACGGCTTCTCCAGTTCCTTATACTCGTCGTTCATGACGAAGCAGATGTTCATGAGAGAGCGGTCCTCCTCTGCTACCGTTCCGCGGAAGAGTTTGTTGCGGTCAATCTCGCTATATACGATTTCAGCACGCTGCTGGGCGAGTTTGTCCATAGCCTCGACGCCACCGTTCTTCTTAATCCAGCGCAGTGTCTCGAGCGCGCTGTAGATGGGCACCACAGGAGGTGTATTGAACATCGAGCCTTTTTCGACATGAGTGCGATAGTCGAGCATGGTGGGTATGGGTCTCGGAGCACGTCCGAGAGTGTCGTCCTTGAGGATGACGAGCGTCACGCCAGCCATAGCGAGGTTTTTCTGCGCTCCACCGTAGATGCAGTCGTATTTGGCGACATCGATGGGGCGGCTGAAGATATCCGACGACATATCGGCGATGAGCCTGACGTTGACATCAAGGTCTTTGCGGATTTCTGTACCGTATATGGTGTTGTTGGTAGTGATATGCAGATAATCGGCATCATCAGGGCATGTCCATCCTTTGGGGATGAAGGTGTAGTTGGCATCGGCTGATGAGGCCACCTCGACGACCTCGCCGAAGAGCTTTGCCTCTTTCATAGCCTTCTTTGCCCATGTGCCAGTATTGAGATAGGCAGCCTTCTTGATGAGGAAATTGTAGGGAACCATGCAGAACTCGAGCGACGCGCCACCTCCGAGGAAGATAACAGAATATCCCTCTGGTATTTGGAGGAGTTCCTTGATGAGAGCCACGGCCTCGTCGACCACCGGTTGGAAGTCCTTAGCCCTGTGGCTGATTTCAGCAAGCGACAGTCCGCTGCCGTTGAAGTCTAAGATCTGCTGAGCCGTCTTCTCGATGACCTCACGTGGGAGGATAGAAGGTCCGGCATTAAAATTGTACTTCTTCATCTGAATTTTTTTTAAATAATTATTTAAAGATGTCTTCTATGAATTTTTATTTCGAAGTTTGGTTTGAAGTCCTTTTAAAATCGTGTGCGAAGTTACTCCATTTTGACGAAAGGAGCAAATATTTCGGGATGGTTTTTGCTAAAACAAAGTATTTGTAATATGGTATATTGCTTTTTGAGCGTTTTTACCAAACAAGTCCTTACATTTTGTAATTTGTGGTTGGCAAAAAGGGTTATTGCCTCAGTTTTTCTCTTAGGGAATCTATTTCCTCAAATTCCTTTCCCATGTTGAGATTGAGGTATATGGTATAGAGAGCCGGCACCCATTTTGTCTGTTGGTTGGGCGCCATGCTGCGGAATCTTTCCATATAGGGTCGGCTCTGCTCATACAATGCATTCACCGCCTTGCGTTTCTTTTTGTTGCGCTGCATAGAACGCTCCAGTTCCACCGCTTGGTTGTAATAAGCGAGTCCCATGTTGCACCATGCCTCGGGCAGGCTGTCGTTGACGGCAAGCAGTTTGCGTGTGGTGTTGATGCACTGTGAGTATTGTCCTGCATTGAGGAGGACCGAACTCTTTGCGAAGAGGAATAGTGAGTTTGTGCTGTCAGTTGCCAATGCATTGTCGATGAACACGTTGGCAGAGTCGGGCATTGCCTTGTTGTAATAATCGATGAGGCGTGGGAAGAAAAAATGGTGTGAGGGTGTATGTGCAAAACCACGTCGGAGCGTCCCCACATAAGCTACCGTATCGGAGGCCTGCAATTGCATTTCCGCCACATACTGTAGGATATTGTCCAGGCGGGCACTATCCTTTTCCGCCAACTCACGGTATTTCATCACCTTTTCCGGCATCCGCAGTCTGTAGCCGGCATAGAGTGCCCAGTAGGCAGCAGAAGACATGATGCTGTCGTTCTCCATATAGTTGTGTGCAGAGAAGAGAGGCTGCCATGCGCAATCTAGGTATGTGTCGTAATATGTCCAGGAATTGGCATAATCGAGTTTTCTCAAGAAGAAAGTGCCTGCATTATATAGATTAGGGCGCAGTGTGCGCAGCCATTCCGCGTTTTTCTCCCTATGCCGGATATTGACCCTTCCTTTTTTGTCGGGCATCACTTCAATACTGTCGAATGCCTCGCAGATGAGGAACAGCTTTCGTGCTGTGGAGAAAAGAGAAGCCGTATCATATTTCTGTTTGAGATACAGTTTCTCATTTCCCTGCTCATATTGTTTCTTTACCGCCTCCAGCATCGTGAGCCATATCTTCTCATTGCGCTGATTGGCAGAGTCTTTCAGCAGGTCGCTCATCATTTTCTCCGCCCTGGCGAGTTCCTTTCCACTCTTGACAAAGGTCTGTGCCTGAGCAATGACCTTTTTCTGGGCCATCACAGAGAGGGGCATAAGAAAAATGAAGAAGAAGGGCAACAATCTTTTCATCCTAAAAAAGGGCAATCAGGCCCAAATAAAAAATAAGGTGTAATTTTTTAAAAATGGGGTGCGCCCCTTGTCAGCGCACCCCCTGTTGTATTGAATGAATTAATGTGTATCTGCCTCTGCAGCCTTTGTGCGCGGGTCTTCGTCGCCATAGAGCTGATAGCAGCAGCGATAGAGAGGATAGCCCCAGTTGGCCTTCTCCTTATTCGGATCCAACTCCTTTGCTTTCTGCAGATAGCCGAGAGCCTCCTCATAGATGGGACGAATCTGACCCATGGCAGCCTCAGGCACGCGTCCAGTCTTGCCAGCGGCACGGTTGGCAGCAGCAGATGCACGGTCGAGTTGGCATGCGCCAAGATAGGTAAGAATCTGCGCGTTGTCGGGCTGTGTGCTGAGCGCCTTCTTGAAGTGCTCTACGGCCTCGTCGAGTTTCTGGTCGAGCATGGCATTCTGTCCACGGACAGCCCACACGATGAAGTTGTTGGGATCGGACTGCAGTTTCTTGTCGAAGAGTTTGTTCATTGCATCATCCATCTTGAGTCCGTTGTACATGCTGACGAGTGTGCCGAAGAGGTTCTCATCATCGGGAGCGGCCTCGAGTTGGCTCTCCAGGCTGCGAGCGTAGTTGATGGAATCCTCGCGAGTCTTGAGGCTTTCCTGCACGACGGTCAGTTTGAGGTTGCGAGCCTCCTTAGCCCATTTCTCATCCTTTATGGCAATTTCACAATACTTGTTGCAAGCATCGATATCCTTGTTCTGATAAGCATAGTATGCAGCGAGATAAGCGAACTGTGCTGTATTGTCGGGATCTTCAGCAATGCCTTTTCCTTTCCAGTCAGCCTCAGCCTTAGCCTGTTCCTGAGCGAAGAGGGGCTCTGTGTGCATGTCAACATACTTAGCAAAATACTTGTATGCATTTTTTGAGTCATTGTTCTGATAATAGGTGATGCCAGCATTTGCGAGAACACCTCGGTGCTCGAAGACACGCTGTGCGTTCTTCTCATGGAACTTTGGTTTGATGTTTCCTTTAGCATCCGGTTTCTGGTCGTATTTCTCACACTCGACAGCAGCGTCCATCGCATTAATCAGAGCAGTATAGAAACCGACAGAGTCCACTGGTTCTTCCTTGCCATTTCCCATCTGCTTGACAGCCTGGTTGGTGGCAATGGTAGCATTCTCGTGCAGCACCTTCACCATAGCGAGGTCAACGAGTTTGTTGTAGGCAGTTGCCTTCTCCGCATCGTTGGCGAGTTGGGATAGGCCAGACTTGAGCAGACCCTCTGCCTCAGCATAGGTCTTGGCCTTCAGGATTGACTTGAGGGCAGGTGAGTTGCCCGCAAAGGCTGTTGAGGCAATAGCCATCAAAGCCACAATCATCATTTTTCTCATAATCATTAATATTAAAAAGGTTGATAAAATTCTATTTGTTATAGGAAATTGAAAATGCTTATTATTTATTCTTCGGGGGTAACGTCATCAGTATCCTCGGGGGTGTCATCAATGATGTCGTCGGCATCCTCGATGGTGTCGTCGATATCCTCGGGGATATCCTCAACGACATCCTCAATGAAGTCTTCATCTTCTTCCTCCGGGATAGGGGTATCGTGGCTTACGGTGACATCCGGTTCGTTGTCCTGACGGATACTGTCGCTCTTCTGTGCCCATTCAGCCCTGCTCATCTGCTCGACGGAAGCCTCCAGTTCAGCGCTCATCACCTTGCAAACGCTGGCAATGACATCATTCTTCTTTGTGAGGTTGATGAGGCGCACGCCTTGTGTGGCTCGTCCCATGACTCTGCACTCAGCGACAGCGAGACGGATAGCGATACCGCTCTTGTTGATAATCATGAGGTCGTTTTCGTCGGTGACATTCTTGATGGCCACCACGCGCCCGGTCTTCTCGGTTATCTGCAGAGTCTTGACACCCTTGGTGCCGCGAGAGGTCTTGCGATAGTCCTCAACCTGTGAGCGCTTGCCATATCCGTTCTCGCTGACCACCATGATGGTTTCCTTTTCAGCATGGTTGACGACAATCATGCCCACGACCTCATCATCGCCCTCATCAAGACGCATACCGATGACGCCGGTGGCGATACGCCCCATGCTTCTCACGGCAGACTCCTCGAAGCGCACAGCCCTTCCGTTTCGGTTGGCCATGACGAGTTCGTTGCGTCCGTTGGTGAGTCTCACGTCGACCACCTCATCGCCCTCCTGTATATTGATGGCATTCACGCCCATAGCCCTCGGACGGCTGTAGTATTTGAGGCATGTCTTCTTGACGATGCCCTTCTTGGTGGCGAACACGACAAAGTGGGTGTTGAGGAAGTTCTCGTCATCGAGTCCCCTTAGTCTGAGGAATGCATTGACCGAGTCATCTGGGTCGATGTTGAGCATGTTTTGTATAGCGCGGCCCTTGGAGTCCTTTCCACCTTCCGGAATCTCATAGCACTTCAGCCAATAGCACCTACCCTTCTTGGTGAAGAAGAGCATGGTGTTGTGCATGGTAGCTGGGTAGATGAACTCGGTGAAGTCCTGCTCTCGTGTGCGTGCGCCCTTGCTTCCCACGCCGCCCCGAGCCTGTCCTCGGAACTCGCTGAGCGGTGTGCGCTTGATATATCCCAGATGGCTTACGGTGATGACCACCGGGTCGTTGGGATAGAAGTCTTCGGGATTGAACTCCTCGGACGAATACTTGATTTCCGTGCGGCGCTCGTCGCCATACTTTGCCTTGACATCGAGCAACTCATCCTTCATCACCTTCTTGCAAAGTTCCGGATCGTCGAGGATAGACTGCAGATAGGCAATCTGCCGCTGCAGTTCCTCATACTCAGCATGGAGTTGGTCGACACGCAGGCCCGTAAGTTGTGAGAGTCGCATATCGACGATTGCCTTTGACTGCAGTTCATCGATGTTGAATCGTTTCTCGAGATTACGCTGGGCATCCGACGGAGTGCTGGAAGCCCTGATGATATGCACCACCTCATCAATATTGTCGCAAGCGATGATGAGTCCCTCGAGGATATGTGCGCGCTCTTGTGCTTTCCTGAGTTCGAACTTGGTGCGGCGTATAGTGACATCGTGCCTATGCTCAACGAAATATGCCACACACTCCTTGAGTGTAAGCAGTCGTGGACGTCCTTTGACCAATGCGATGCAGTTGACCGAGAAGGAACTTTGAAGCGCCGTCATTTTGAACAATTTGTTGAGTATGACGTTGGCGTTGGCATCCTTTTTCACGTCAACAACAATGCGCATGCCCTGTCTTCCCGACTCATCGTTGACATTGGAGATACCCTCAAGTTTTCCCTCTTTGACCAAGTCGGCTATATACTCAATGAGCTGTGCCTTGTTGACACCGTAAGGAATCTCGTGCACCACAATCTTGTCGTGTGTCTCGCCACCCTCAATCTCGGCTTTTGCCCTCATGACAATACGGCCACGTCCTGTCTCATAAGCGTCTCTCACGCCCTGAATGCCATAGATGTATGCCCCTGTGGGGAAGTCGGGAGCCTTGATATGCTCCATCAAGCCGTCGGTATCTATATCGGGGTTGTCGATATAAGCGCAGCATCCGTCGATGACCTCACCGAGGTTGTGTGTGGGTATATTGGTTGCCATACCTACCGCGATGCCGTTTCCGCCGTTGACCAGCAGGTTGGGCACTTTGGTCGGCATAACAGATGGTTCGGTGAGCGAGTCGTCAAAGTTGTTGACCATATCGACGGTATCCTTATCGATATCGTCCATGATGTGCTCACCCATTTTGGAAAGGCGGCACTCTGTATAACGCATGGCTGCCGGCGAGTCGCCGTCGACACTACCGAAGTTGCCCTGTCCGTCGACGAGGGTGTATCTCATGTTCCAGGTCTGCGCCATTCTGACAAGCGCCCCGTAAACAGAGGAGTCGCCGTGAGGGTGGTATTTACCGAGCACCTCACCGACTACGCGTGCACATTTTTTATAAGGTTTGTCGCTTGTGTTGCCTATGCCCATCATACCATAGAGGATACGTCTGTGCACAGGTTTGAATCCATCTCTCACATCCGGCAGGGCACGGGCCACGATAACCGACATGGAGTAGTCGATGTAGGATTTCTTCATCTCCTCCTCAATGTTGATTCTGATGATCCTGTCCTGGTCAAAAGTTTGGTTTTCGTCCATTTTCTTGTGTCAAGTTGATAAGTTCTCTATGGGCATAAAATCGCCGTAGAGGCCATTTTCAGGCGTTCTGAGCGATTTTGCCCCATTTCAAGGTGCTAAATTACGACTAATTTTGGATTTGGGAAAACAATTATGTGAAAATCTTTTGAAATTTAAAGATTATTAGAGGTTGTTTGTAGTTCATCGTTCATAGTTTGCAGTTCCCAACTTACTGTTCACCACTGATAATCCATCGTTGACATGGCAGCTATGGGGGAGAAAACAAAAAAGGCCCCTCTTGAGTGAAGAGAGGCCTTTGGGGTGATTGTTATCTTGCGAAAGAAAAATTATCGTGAACGTGGCATTGGAGGCATCTGCCGCATATGCGTGAAATGTGGCGGTCTTGCCGCATTTTTCACCGCCTGACGGTGGAATTTTCCCTCTGCCTTGATGACATCATACAGTTTGGATGCGGATATGACTGTAAGGAACCTCGTATGATAATTGGACTGAATCTGCT
Source organism: Prevotella sp. (assembly GCA_017961115.1). Taxonomy (GTDB): domain Bacteria; phylum Bacteroidota; class Bacteroidia; order Bacteroidales; family Bacteroidaceae; genus Prevotella. The sequence continues at coordinate 35,625 of JAGCXX010000303.1, forward strand.
TCATTTCCAGTTCGATACGGTCGGACTCTGCGATAGCTTTCCTGCATGCCTCCTCATCGGCAGGTTTCATGCGCTGGAGCTCCCTCATCTGCCTGAAGAGCGCCCTTTGCTTCTTGTTCATCTCCTCGTAGAGCGGGAAGAACTTGGCAGCTTCTGCAGGTGTAAGGCAAGCTTCCACCGTAATAAACTTCTCGAGGTCAGCCCTGAATTTGTCGGGGTTGAACTTCGGCATCCCCTGTGCCCATGCGGTGCATGTCAGCATCAGGAATACGACAGTCATCATCAAATGCCTTTTCATCTTCATTCGTTATTCACTTGTAAGATAAGCATAAAGGTCATAGTCGTCGCACATGATATAATCGGCGACGTTGTCGAAATCGCCGCCATAGGCAGCGTCAGTGTTGGGGTTGGCATGATCAGCGACAGCCACTGGAGCATCCGTCTGTGGCTCAGCCACGGGACTGTGTCCGAAGAAGAGGCCCGCGCCAAAGATAGCAGCCACCACAGCTGCTGCTGCGGCATAACGCTGCCATCTGAACCTCTTTTCGGGTGCCTTATCTGAGAGCATCTTCACCTCATTTGCGGGGATGTTGCTCATCACCCTTTCGGTAAGCTGCTCGAAGTAGCCGTCAGGCACTGTAAAGGGTCTGTTGGTTTTCATTGGATTACGATCAGTTTTGTCTGTCATTTTTGTGATTTTATTTGTTAGACGGCATTGATTATGAAAGGTTTAATAGATATTCGTTTTTTTCTCATATTTTTTTCATTTTGTTTCAAAATAGAGTAAAACCATGCAATAGAAGGATATGCTGTTGGAATCATTTCAATATTTTACATCATTGAGGAAAAGGGCATGGGCAGGCATGCTCTCTCCCGCCTTGGTGCGCTGACGGCTTTCGATGATGCCGCGAAACTCTTCCAGCGACAATTTACCCCGTCCTACATCAATGAGCGTTCCCACCACTGCTCGCACCATGTTTCTCAAAAAACGGTTAGCAGTAATGGTAAATCTGTAGTGATGCGATGACAATTGTTCCCACTGAGCCATTGTGACATGGCACAGGGTTGTCTTCACATCAGTGTGGCTTTTGCAGAATGCCCCGAAATCTTCAAAGGTGGTGAGTATTCTCCCCGCCTCATTCATGAGTTTGAAGTCCAGCGCATAGGGGATGAGACATGAGTATCGACAAGCAAAAGGGTCTTTTTTCGTGTGTATATAATAATGATATGTGCGCTCTACTGCGCTGAAGCGTGCATGCATATCGGGAGCCACCTGTGTGATTCCGAGTACGGCGATGTCGTGCGGCAGGATGCGGTTGAGTCTATAAGCCACCTGTTCGCAGTCGATGCTCTCCTCCAAGTCGAGATGGGCAACCATCTTTGAGGCATGGACACCGGCATCCGTGCGCCCTGCACCCACCACCTCACACTTCTTTCGGAGGAGTTTGGAGATGGCCTCCTGGAGTTCAGCCTGCACAGAATGCCCATTGGGTTGTACCTGCCAACCATGATAGGCAGTCCCATCATATTGAAACGTGATAAAATACCTGTTCATATCTATGGTGCATAATTACACAAAAAAAACGAAAGTGCCGCTATCTTTCACAGACGGCGGCACTCATTTCCAAGAAAAATTACACTCTATTGATTATAAAGCCTAATACCTAAAACAATTGGAGAACATTATTTTGTGATTTGAACATGATTTTAATGTTTCGAACTTCAGCCTCATCACTGAGCCCTTCTGTCCGTCCGCCAAAAAGCGGCAACCATTGTGTTTAGTCTTTATTTCCACTGCAAATATAGGTAAAAAATTAATTAGCCAAACATTTTTTTCCACAAAAAATGCAAAGAATCAGCATTTTGTTCCTTTTTAGGAAAAATATTGCGCAGAATAGACAAATCACTTCTTGTGGAAGTGGTTGCCAAAGATTTATTTCTTTAGAGCGATGTTGTAATTGTAATATCTCTTGTTTCCTGTAATGTCCTCGATGACCCTGATGAAGGGTGGAAATTTCACCGACTCATCTGAAGCCACACCTTTTGTCTCCAGAATGAGAAGTCCGGGCACAGGCTCAGAGAATTCATCGAGTTCGAAATACTGTCCCTTCCAGATGAAGCTCCTCCTGGTCTTCCTGATGGTCTGTCTATAGGGGTCAGCCTGCTGCAACAAAGAAGTATAGAGATTGTTGCTGATTTGCCTCTCAGTCTGCACATACTCCACATCCGATATGGGAGTTTTGGTAGTATGTACGTTGACGTACTTGCCCTGCCATCCCCTTCGGCGCAGCCTCACCTCACAGCCAGGTTCTGCCACGAGATAGGTTTGGATTATCTCGCTGATGATGCTGTCGGGCAATTCCCCTGTCAATTCTACGATGTATTTTCTTTCCTCCTCAATGGGCTGCGGCAGTCCGAGCACAGCCGAGATTTCCCTCAGCACACGGTTGAGTTTCTTGTCGAAGTCCTCATGGTTGTTGATTACCCTCAGCCGTGAGTGCCCAGTCCACGCATTGATGACCTTCTTGTCGAGCAGGCGAGCCTGTTTGAGTCCCTCTTCGTCCATTTTCTCATACCGTTGTGCGTTGGTGCTGGTGGTATAGAACTGCTCAGCCCCGTCGGCAGCCGATACGAGATGGAGTATGGCATCGTAGCGATGGTCGCGCAATTGTGGAGTGGTGACGCCCAATGACTGGGTAATGTCTTCCCACATCTCAGGAGTCATGTAAGCGGAGATATCCATGGCACCCCTATCACAGACGATGAGGGTTGGTTCCTCACACTCCTGCGCCATCCTAAGGAACTTGTCCTCAAGAGCGAGTTGAATTTCAAGTGTGGCCTTCTCTCCTTGGTAGAACAGTCCCTTGTTGGGCGTGAGGTAGTTCATGCCCGCCTGGCTGAAAAGGGTTGGTACCTCAGGGATGGTGAACACCTTGTATCCCCGGCTTGAAAAATGTTCTATCACTTTGACCAGCGCCGTGGTCTTTCCAGCGCAAGGTCCACCTGTCAGTACGATTCTTTTGATGTCTTTGTCCATATTTGGGAGTTTTTTTGGGGGGGAGTTTAGGAGTATAGGAGTTTAGACATATGATTTTCTTGTATGGAGTTTGGGAGTTTAGGAGTTTGGGAGTTTAGACATATGATTCTTTTGAGGAGTCTAGGAGTCTAGGAGTCTAGGAGTTTAGACATATGATTTTTTTAGGAGTTTAGACATATGATTAGCTTTTGGGGCATTAATGGCTTGGCAATCATTCGCAAATCTATCAATCCTTCATCTTTCATCTTTCATCCTTCATCCATCCTTCCTTCATCCTTCATCCGTCTCAGGAGGGTAGACATAAGAATTCTTATATTCAAGAAATGGGCTTAGATATCTTTGGTCTCCGCCATTTTCTTAAGTAGTGCGATGAAAACCTTCCAAATGTCGGCAACCGTGCTTAGGAGCACCCTTTCCGACGTAGAATGCGGTTCTACAATGCGCGGGCCGATGCTTGCCATCTGTATGCCAGGGTATTTACTGACGAAATAGCCTGCCTCGAGCACGAAATGCATCGCCACAGGTCGGGGCCGCCATCCGAGCACCTCATTGAAGACATCTGAGGTAAGCGCAAGGAAGGGTGAGTCGGGATTCTCCTGCCAAGCCGGTGCCTCCATCAAGGTTTCAGAAACAGCACCCGCCTCTGCGAAGACAGCAGCGATTTCGGCAGCAACTTTTCTCATATCATCGTCGATGAAACTTCTGGTATGTGTGGTAACCACGATGCTGTCGTCCTCGGTGAAGACACGCCCCACATTGTTGGATGTCTCCACGGTGTCCTCCAAAGTTTTGCTCATTTCAATCACACCCTGAGGAATCTGCTCCAGGCATTCCATAAAGTGATGGAACGCTTCCTCGCCGACAACGGTATTTGCAGGAGCCGTCTTCTCAATCCGACACCTGATGTCCGGGTCGGAGTCGCCATATTCAGCCCGCAACCATTCATTGAAAGATGCCTCCTGTTCCTTGACGAACTCAGCAGCTTCGCCCGAAGGCACCGAGAGAACCATCTCTGCCGCCGAGGCGATGGAGGCACTCGCCTCCCCCACCTTGATGGAAGCCAATTCAAGATCGACATCATTATATATAGCCGCCAGCAGCGCCCATGCCAACACCACAGCACTTGCCCTTCCCTTGGCGATATCGACACCGGAGTGTCCGCCTTTTCCGCCTTCTATTGTGATGCGGAACCAGCGCCGTTTGCCACCGGTGGCAGCCCTGCGTTGTGCAGGCAGTCGATGTACCTGTATCAGAGCCCCAGCCGCCCCTGTTGTGATTGTGTCGTAGTCCTCCGAATCGAGGTTGATAACCCTCCGTCCCCTGATGAATTCAGGGTCGAGTGCAGCCGCCCCCGTCATGCCATCCTCCTCATTGGTAGTGGTGATGACCTCCACAGGCCCATGCACTATACTGTCGTCAGCCAGCATAGCCAGCGCCATGGAAAGTCCTATACCGTTGTCGGCACCCAATGAGGTGCCTTTTGCGCTCATCCATCCGTTCTCGTCGACAACAGGCTGTATAGCATCCTCCAACGGATTGTCCATTCCCACGCACACCATGTCCATATGGTTGAGCACCACCACAGGAACAGCATCCTCAAAGCCCGGTGTGGCAGGCTTTCTGATGACGACACAATTCTGTGCGTCGCGCTCGAAACTGAGTCCCTGTTGCCGTGCGTATTCACAAAGGAATTCAGCCACTCTCTCTTCATGGTGGGATGGCCTTGGGATTTGGTTGAGTTGGCTGAAAATGGCAAGCACCTTGTCGATGCCCTTTGTTGTAGTGTTGTTGTCCATGGATGTCAAAGTAATGCTGAGAACTGTTAATTCTTTAAAAACAGGCATTATCGATACCTACTGCAAAGGTAGCAATTCTCATGCGAAGCGCAAAGAGAAAAACATCTTTTTTATTTTCGTACTCTAAAAAGAGGTTGTTTATTTGTCAAATCCATTTTAAAAGTGTAATTTTGCACCTTGAATTGGAAAGATAAGAACTCCTTTCGAGATATACCCAAGACTGAAATTTCGACATGAACTCCCAGATAAAGACCCTGCTGCTGCTGGTTGTCACGTTTAGTGCCATTTTTTTCTATGCTCGTGCATCCATCGGCATCACTTTTGCCAAGCAATTGCTCCGTAAGGCCGACATCGGGGTACTTTTCCCCGCGCCAGCCGACACCACCTCTTTGGTAGTGGAGGAAGAAGTGAAGCTTGAGCCCGATTCCACCTCTCAGCGCTTCCTGTTTGTAGGCGATTCCATGGTGGAGCCTCTTGCCTACCGTTTCTATGACTACTGCAAGGAGAGCGGCGACACGATGTATGCCGTGACTTGGTATGGCAGCACCACTTTGGCGTGGAGCGGCGAGACCCTCGACTACTATATGGCGCAGGTGCAGCCCACCTTCATCATTTTCTGCATGGGCAGCAATGAGCTCACCTCGAAGAATCTCAAGACCATTAACGAGAGTTTGCAAAAGATGCGCGAGAAAGTCGGCGAACTGCCCAGTGTCTTCATCGGTCCGCCTAACACCACGCCCGATGAGGGTCTTAACGACGAGATAGCAAAGGTGTTCGGCAAGAAAGGTTATTTCGATTCCCGCAGCATTGTGATGGAGCGCCGCAAGGACCATCTCCATCCGACGAATGCTGGTGCTGTGGTATGGATGGACGAGGTGGCGCTTTGGCTGTCGAGCGACAGTTGCCTGCACCCTCTTGTACTCAACAAGCCCGAGGGACCGCAGTCGTACAAGATTGAGCACATCGAGGTGATGCAGGTGAAGGACAAGGGCCGCCGCCTCAGCGGGCAGAAACTCACAAAGGCATCGTGATGGGTTTCAGCGACTACATATCCCACTACCTGTCGGCGCCAGACAGTCACTGGTCGTTCGTCTCGCTCACCTTTGCAGCGGTGTTCCTGGTGTTCTTTGCCATCTACATCCTCCTCCGCAAATGGTCGAAGGGCGTCACTTTGGGATATGTGGTGGTATTCAGCCTTCTCTTTGCCTACAAGGCCAATGGCGTCCTGATGCTGTTGTTGCCCACGACCGCTCTTCTCTCCTATTATCTCACCCGCTCGATGGCAGCAAGGGAGGGGAAGGCGCGCCGACTGTGGATGTGGGCCATCATCATCATCGACTTAGCGCCTCTGCTTTATTACAAGTACACCAATTTCCTGATAGAGATTCTGCGAGAGATCACATCATCCAATATCTCTCCGCTTTCGATTATCCTTCCCGTAGGCATCTCGTTCTACACCTTCCAAGCCATCAGCTACACCGTGGATGTCTATCAACGGCGCTTCACCATGGAGGTGAACCTACTGGAATACCTGTTTTTCCTCACCTTCTTTCCCCTTCTCATAGCGGGTCCCATCACACGTGCCGGAACCCTCATCCCCCAAATCAAGCACCGCTACCACATCAGCGACCAACAAGTGTATACGGGTCTGTGGCTGATTATGAGCGGTCTGTTGAAGAAGGCGTTGATAGCCGACTACATAGCGCAATACAACAACTGGATATTCAATGACCCTACCGCCTATTCCGGTTTTGAGAACCTCATGGGCGTGTTGGGTTACACATTGCAAATCTACTGCGATTTCTCCGGCTACAGCGACATCAGCATCGGTCTCGCCGCCCTCCTCGGCATCACGCTCAAGGAGAACTTCCGTTTCCCCTACCAGTCGCTCAACCTGCAGGAGTTCTGGCGCCGCTGGCACATCTCCCTCTCCACTTGGTTTCGCGACTATGTCTACATCCCCCTCGGCGGCAACCGCAAAGGGACGAAGCGCACCTACTTCAACAATTTCGCAACCATGCTCGTAGCAGGCCTATGGCACGGTTCCTCATGGATGTTTGTGATTTGGGGCGCACTCCATGGCATTGGCTGCGTAGTTCACAAATACTGCAAGTGTTGGCTTGACCGCATCCCCAACCATTGGTATGTCCGTTTCATCTGCTGGCTCATCACCTTCAGTTATGTGGCACTCGCCTGGACCTTCTTCCGTGCTCCCAATGTCAGTACGGCAACAACGATACTGAGCCATATCGCCAATGATTTCAGTCTTGCCTACCTGGTGCCCTTCGTTGAAACCCGCATGACCTGGACCATCTTTGTCGTTTTGGGCTTCGGACTCCATGCCGTGCGCCAGCGCCATGTCGACAGGCTTCGCCAACTTTATATCGCCAGTCCTTGGACACTGAAACTCATTCTGCTCTTTGTGGTGCTTCAGGTGGTCATCAACTACCGTCTAAGTGACATCCAACCATTTATTTACGCACAGTTCTAAATCATGGATTTTCTCAAGAAGATACTGCTGATTCTCATGATGGGGCAGTTGGCGATGTTTTCACACGCCACGACATTTGTCAAAGCCACTGACCCCGGTTTCGCATACGTCGGCCGCATCAGCTGGAACACGGTTTCAGGTGCCGCCGTCTGGACATATCCTGGCGTTCAGATACACGCCGTTTTCACTGGTACCTCCGCCACGATGAAGACCAACGCCGACTGTGGCTATTTCATGGTTGAGGTGGACAGTTTGGCACCGCATAAGGTGGAATCGGTAAAAGGCACCCAACTGACCCGTCTGGTGAGTGGAATTGCCCCGGGGGAGCATCGCCTCACCATCACCTATATTATAGAAGGTATGTATAAGAAGCCCACCTTCTACGGTCTGCTGTTGGATGACGGCTGCGGACTTGGTGCCCGTCCGCTGTTGCCAGAGAGGCGCATCGAGTTCATCGGCAACTCCATCACCTACGGTTACGGCATCGAGGGTAATGGCAAAGAGAAGAAGTTTCTCTTCAGCAAGCAAAACTTCTATGAGACCTATGCTGCACGCACCGCCCGTGCTTTAGGCACATCGTGCCAGGTGTGCGCCCGCAGCGGCATAGGACTTTATCGTAACTACGCGGGTAAAATCCCTGATGAGATTATGCCCAACATCTATCCCCACACCTTCTACTCCACTACTGGTGAGATGTGGGATTTCAGCCGTTACCAACCCGATGTGGTGTGCGTCAATCTCGGTTGCAACGACACCTCTGTGGGCGAGTACAACCCAGAGTTGCTAACCGATGCCTTCAAGCAGTTCACACAGACACTCCGCGACTATTATCCCAATGCCAAGATTGTATATATTATTGGTGCCATTCCCGAGTCGAGGAAATCGCGTGAC
>JAGCXX010000041.1 GCA_017961115.1 Prevotella sp.
CTTGTCACCGACAAGGGCTTGGTCATGGCTCTCGCAGTAACTGATGGTTTTCTCATCGGGACGGCGATTCTTCACTTCCCAGAAGATGGATGAGGGTTTCCAGTTCTCATCGCTCAACTCCTTGATGGTCTTAATCCAGTAGTCGGGGATGTTCATGGCCATGCGGTAGTCGAAGCCATAGCCTCCGTCCTCAAATTTGGCGGCGAGTCCGGGCATGCCGCTAACCTCCTCTGCGATGGTGATGGCATGGGGATTCACCTCATGGATGAGTTTGTTGGCAAGGGTGAGATAGCAGATGGCATTGTCGTCTTCGTGGCCGTTGAAATAGTCTCCATAGTTGCAGAATGCCTCTCCTAAACCATGGCTGTAGTAGAGCATGGAGGTGACGCCATCGAAACGGAATCCGTCAAAGTGATACTCCTCAAGCCAATATTTGCAGTTGGAGAGAAGGAAATGGATGACATTGTCTTTTCCATAATCAAAGCACAGGGAGTCCCAAGCGGGATGCTCATGCTTGTCGCCGGGATAGAAATACTGGTTGGGGTCGCCGGCAAGGTTGCCCAAGCCTTCCACCTCGTTCTTCACGGCGTGGGAGTGAACTATGTCCATGATGACGGCAATGCCATTTTGGTGGGCGGTGTCGATGAGTGCCTTGAGTTCTTCGGGGGTACCGAATCTGCTGGAGGCCGCAAAGAAGCTACTGACATGATAGCCAAACGAACCGTAGTAGGGATGCTCCTGAATGGCCATGATTTGGATGCAGTTGTATCCGTCGGCAATGACCCTTGGAAGCACGTTGTCCTTGAATTCAGTATAGGTGCCTACCTTCTCGGCATCTTGTGACATGCCGATATGGCATTCGTAGATGAGCAATGGGTTGACGTTGGCCTTGAACGTCTTCTTCTTCCATACATACGGCTGCGCTGGATTCCACACCTGGGCGGAGAAGATTTTGGTCACATCATCCTGAACCACGCGCTGTGCCCATGCGGGGATGCGCTCCCCTTCCCCACCATTCCAATGGACGTGCATCTTGTACAGGTCACCATGCTTCATGGCTTTGGATGGCAGTTTGATTTCCCAGTTGTCGGTGCCCGCAACTCTTTTCATACGGTATTTCTCGCTTTCCGTCCAGTCGTTGAAATCACCTACCAGATAGATGTCTGTGGCTGTGGGAGCCCACTCGCGGAACACCCAACCTCTTGCTGTCTTGTGCAGACCATAGTAATCATAGCCTGAGGCGAAGTCGCGCAATGTCGACTTGCCATTCTTAGTGAGTTGGTTGATTTTCCAGACGGCATGGTCATGACGCCCGGCAATGGCATCCTCGTAGGGCTCCAGATAGGGGTCGTTGGCTACAAGGCCGATATGCTTCGGGGTCTTTGACTTACCGGATACCTTCTTTTTGGAGGCTGTCTCTTTGGCTGCCTTAGTGGTCTTTTTCTCTGCCATATGATTGTTGCTTTAAAAATGATGTCGATTAGCACTTAACTTTGAAGATTGCCTTCTTGATTTCAGGCTGGTCGGAAATGCAGGGGGCATGTCCGTCCTGGGGGAAAAAGATGACAAACATACCTGGACGGCATGTCACATAACTTTGGGATGCAATACCGGGATACTTGGCGATGTCCTTCTTTTCATCGTATTCGGCCTCAGGGAGGTCACAAAGCGGTGTGTATCCGAACGTCTCCTCTCCTGAGATGGGAATCTGAATGTCGGCCATCACCTTGTGGGTTTCCAAAACGGCTTCTTCTGTAGCCTTGCCCTTGACCTGTTGTATGTTGACAAAGACATCTTCGCCGACAATAGGATGTTTGCCTGTTTCAAGGCTGTCGAGTTGGTGACTTTTCAGATACTCTGCCACAACGGCAAATAAAGGATTAAGGCCGAGATATTTCTCTAAATTCTGTAGCGTGTCAATAATCATGTTATGCGGTTTTAAGATTTAATATAACTCAGTCTGTGTATCTCTGTCCATTGCTGTAGTGGCCACGAGCTGTTATCTGTCCACCGGCCTTCATGTTTCTCTCCACGAAGTTGCCATCTCGCAAGCCATTCTTGTATGAACCCTCAAAGCGTTTCCCATCAGCAGTCTCTTCAAGTGCCTGCCCATGGCGGATGCCACGGTGGAAATTGCCCTTGAAGCGGGAACCGTCATGATAGTGGATGGTGACCTGACCCTCAAATTTGCCATCGCGGAACTCTCCTTCAAAACGGTCGCCATTCCTCTTCTGAAGTTTGCCCACACCACTTTGCTTGTCCTTGTACCAGTTGCCGGTATAGACATCGCCATTTTTCCATGTGTAGGTTCCGGCACCAGAGCGTTCTCCGTCGAGAAAACGTCCCACATAGGTGTCACCGCTCTTATACTTCACCCTTCCCATGCCTGTGCGCTCGCCCCTGACGTATTCTCCGTCGTACACGTCGCCAGTATCATTGAAGGTATAGACACCTCGTCCGTGAGGAAGGTCATTTTGCCACATCCCCTCATATTTGTCGCCTCCGTCATAGTAGTTAATGCCTTTTCCGGAGCGCTCATTGTTGACCCAGTTGCCACGGTAGGAGACGCCATTTCCCCAGTTGAAGACGCCATATCCGTTTTTCATGTCATCTTTCCACATACCGTCATAATACTGACCGGTTGAGAAGGTGTATTTTCCCCTGCCGTCGCGTTTGTCCTGCAACCAATGACCTTCATATTTGTCACCGTTGTAGTAGTGCATGACACCATCACCCTGCATCATGTCGCGGTACCAATAGCCCTCATACCTGTTTTTGTTCATGAAGTAATAGGTACCCTTCCCATGCATCTGGTTCTGGTAATACTGTCCTACATATTTCTCTCCATCGGCGAAAGTGAGGGTTCCGTTTCCCTGTTTCTTCCCTTTCACGAACTCACCTTTATATTGGTCACCATTGCGGTAGGTCATCTCACCTTTGCCATGAGGTTTCCCACTCTGAATATCACCCTTGTAGATGGCTCCTTCTTTCTTCAAATCCAGTGTGCCAAAGGTAACATTCTGAGCATCAACACTTATGGCTATCAGAGACAATAAGTATATCAATATATAATTCCCAATTTTCATTTCTTCTTCGGATTTGCACCCCAAAAGTAATAAAAAAATATGTAGGGAGGTAAAAAAATTGTGTTTTTTTAA
>JAGCXX010000042.1 GCA_017961115.1 Prevotella sp.
GGTATTGGAAAACAGCAGGATAATAGATGTCGCCTCTGTAGCGTGTAGTGTAAAGAGAGGATGCATAACTCAACAGGTTGGCAATGTCATCATTTCCGGCCTGAGCCTGGATGGTGGAAATGGATCCTAAGGAGCGACCGAGTGCAATGTAGCTCAGCGTGTCGGCTTTATGCTTTGAAAACTCAGCCTGAATGCGCTGATGTTCTGCCAATTTCCGCTGTTGTTCAGCCACTCCACGTTGCTCTTCTGCCTCTTTTCGCTGTTCTTCTGCAACTGCTGAGGCTTCCAGGGCTTTTTTCTCAGAAACAATGGCATTGTGCTCTGCGTCAAGGGCATTGAGGCGTTCAATTTCAGAGCGTTGGCGCATCTCATTGGCAATCTTCGTTTGTCTGAGAGCTTCCTCACGCTTCTCGTCGGAGATTTCCCTTTGCTCGTTGGCAATCTCCTCCATTTGTATACTGACGCTCCTGTCTACAGCAGACCGCATCTCCTGCTTCTCCAATCTGTCGATTTGAGCCTGAAGGTTTTCTGCCTTCTTGTGCTCTGAACGCCAGCCGAGAAGCCCTATGGCTGCGGTTGCTGCAAGCAGGATACCTGCACATGCCGTTATGATTTGCTTCCTGTCCACGCCTTTTCGTGATTATATTCGCTCTTCGTGATTATATTCGTTTGATAGCGAGCAGCGTGATGTCGTCGCTTTGTTCTGCATCTTCTGCAAAGGCTTTCACATCGGCTTTCACAAGGTCAATCATCTGTTGGCAACTTGACTGCGGGGCACTTTTCAGTAAAGCCTCCAGGCGTTCCTCGCCGTATTCCTTGCAATCGCTGTCGACGGCCTCTGTCACCCCATCTGTATAGAGAAGAAGCATGTCGCCGTGTTCCAGCATGAAGGTCTCTTCTGTAAAATGATAGCCTTCGACGATGCCGGCAATGACGTTCTTGCTGAAAGGGAATTTTTGTAGACTGCCGTCGGCTTTGACCACATAGGGTGGGTTGTGCCCTGCATTGGTGTAGGTTACCTCGCCAGTCTTCAAGTTGTAGATGCCATAGAAGACAGTGACGAACATACTGTTGACCGATTCCTCAACCAGGAGGTCGTTGGAGTAGGTGATACATTCCGCGGGATTCACCCCCCTGATGCCTGTGGCACGGATGAGCGTGCGGCATACAGCCATGAAAATGGCGGCAGGAACGCCTTTCCCGCTGACATCGGCGATAACGAAGCCAATGTGTTCGTCGTCGATGCGGAAAAAGTCGTAGAAATCACCACCCACGTCCTTGGCTGCATTCATCATGGCGGCTATATCGAGTTGGTGAGAGTTGTCAGGGAATGGAGGGAAAATGCGGGGGAGGATGGCTTGCTGAATCTCACTGGCCACGGCAAGGTCGCCCTTGATGGACTCCAACTGGATATGCTCCTTCTGCATGGCTTTGATGTAGTTGATTTGCTCGATGGCTTTCTCGATGGTCAGGCTGAGGTCATCGAGGTCGATGGGCTTTGTCGCAAAGTCGAAGGCTCCGTTGTTCATCGCTTGGCGGATGTTGCCCATGTCGCCGTATGCAGACACCATGATGCACTTCAGTGCTGGGTTCTGCATCTCGTTGATTTTCGTCAGCAGCGACAGACCGTCCATCTCGGGCATGTTGATGTCGCTTAGGATGATGTCGAAGTCCTTTTCCTTGAGAAGCATCGTGAGCGCTTCCAACCCGTTGTGGGCAAAGTGGAACTCGTATTCTCCTTTCCTGATTTTTCTCCTGAAATATTGTGTCAACAACAGTTCGAGGTCAAGTTCGTCGTCTACACTTAGTATCTTTACAGCCATATTTTTGGTTTTGTTGTGTTCAGCATGCGAAAATAAGAAAAAAAAATAGATTATCACCAAAGAAATCCAAAAATCACATAAAAAGTTGGTATTTGTTTCCTTATTGTTTTAGTTTTCATCTTCTTCTCTAAAGATGTCGAAGATAGCAGGAAGGTGTGAGAGCTTGATTTCCTGTTGTCGTTCTTTGTCTGAACTGAGCCGCAAGTACCATGAGCCAGGCAACTGAGTCCAGGCAATGCTGTCAGGCAGGGATGGGGCAGCGGAAAGATGAAGCGTTGCCTCCATATTGGGAAATCCGCCACCTGATTGCTGGTCATAGTTTTTCTCGTCTGGGTCCTCACTCTTGTCGTATATCTCCATGTAGCACTTGTAGCTGACATCGACAGGGTACATGGTTCCATCGGATAGTTCAGCATAACTGACATGATAAGTCCGGTTCCATTTGTCTACACGGTAACCCGAAATGGCACGTGCCATGGATAGGAGGAGGGGCGACATGCGCTCTCGCTTGTTGGTCTCAGTGCCTGTGATGCGATATGCAGAACGGATGACGCAGCGTGCCGTGTCGATGACGATACGGCCACGGTCGTCGTTGTGCTTCTTTGAACGGAACACCAATTCCAGCTCGTTCTTATTGGGACTATTGAACTCTCCGTTCTCACTGAAACGATGGGAGTTGATGAAACCGCCGTCGAGTTCGTCGACAAAGTCTTCGTAAAGCATGCGCCTTAGATTGGCCACATCAGTAAGTCGGGTGCTGTCAACACTGATGATATGTCCCTCCGTTTGGCTGAGGCTGTAGCGGTCGTGCTCAAGGCTCTTCATCTGCATCAGGCCTTTCGACTGGTAGGAATAATAGGAGTGTGGGTCGATGCTTTGGGTTTGATAGTCATAACTGAGCACACGTGGCTGTGAGAAATACACCTTTTGCTTGGTCTTGACCACCTGCCGGAGTTTCTCCCGAATCCATTTGGGTTCGATGTTGAGCACGATTACCTCAGCGGTCTCCCGATAGCGGGGAGAAAGAAAGATGGTGTCGGAAAGGATGGTTACCACTTTGCGCTCATAATTGAGATGGGAAAAGGTAAGCCGTTTGAAGTCGAAATTGATGACGGCTTCACCTTGGTCGTTGCTGATGGCGGAATAGAATTTCCCGTTTTCTTTTGTGTAGATGCTTGCTTGGGCGATGGGGTCATGCGTATCCTTGTCGGCCACGACCAGTCGATGCTGGGCTTTCGTGGTAAGCGCAGTCAATGTGGTGATGAGGATGAGAGACCACTTTTTCATAATGCATAATGATTCTTGGTGCAAAGATACTTTAAATAATTTGGCAATGCATCAATTCGGGACAATTTTTTTCTTTTCGCTTTTCCCAACAAAAAGTATGGAATAATAAAGGGTTTTTCGTAACTTTAGCTTCGCTGAAGTTACTTCATCTCGGCATAAGAAATAAATCTGGATTTATTTCGTTCTGCACTCGATTTTTCGTAACTTTAGCTTCGCTGAAGTTACTTCATCTCGGCATAAAAAATAAATCTGGGATTTATTTCGTTCTGCACTCGATTTTTCGTAACTTTGTCCGATAATGAAGTCATTTGGACTATTATTCCGAAATATTCAAGTGGTATAAACAAAATAATGAACAATAGGCAGCAATGACCCAAAAGACGTTGTCATTCAGTGAGTTAAATATCTCATCAGAAGAGGTTTTCCGCCAGATGGGGTATGCCGAAACACCACCTTCCTCACAGGTGGTGGCCCTAACCACGGAGGTGATACGTCAGGCAGAAATGGTGGCGCAGCCTTGTTTCGGATTCGTTACTGTTGATGGTCAGTTGGAAGGCCAATTGTTGTCAGTCGGTGATGTCACGATGCACATAGGGAAAATCATTGCCCGACAGTTGGCTGAATCCGAAGCCTTCACTTTTTTTGTGGCCACGGCAGGCAAAGAGATAGAGTTGCTGCAGCAAAAAATATTGTCGCAAGGCGACACGGTGAGCGCATACATCATCGATGCCTTAGGCAGTGTGGTGGCTGAACGATGTGCCGACCTCATGGAGGTTTTTCTTCAGGAGAGCATCGACAAATTGGGATGGAGGCACACCAACCGTTTTAGCCCAGGATACTGCCAATGGCCTGTCTGCGAACAACCAAAGGTCTTCAGCTTGTTGGGAAATGCGACCTGTGGTGTGACGCTCAATGCACAATGTATGATGAAACCTGTGAAATCGGTAAGCGGTGTCATCGGAATAGGGAGCAAGGTGCGTCATATGGACTACACCTGTGGAATCTGCGGGTTGCAAGACTGCTTATACCGCAAGTGTTGAACTCAGATGCTCAGGAGGCGCTCCGCCTCTCTCACAGCAGAATTGGCATTGCTGCCATACCCGTCAGCACCTATTTCTTCAGCAAACTTTTCCGTAACAGGCGCTCCACCAACGATGATTTTCAGTTGGTCGCGAAGACCAGCGATTTCCAATGCCTGTATGACTTCACGCATATATCCCATGGTCGTGGTGAGCAAAGCACTTAGGCACAAAATTTGAGGCTGATGCTCCCTAACGGCTTCCACAAACTTATTTGCTGGCACGTCTATGCCCAAGTTGATTACCTCGAACCCACACCCTTCGAGCATCGAGGCAACAAGGTTTTTCCCGATATCGTGCAAATCGCCTTTCACCGTGCCTATCAGTACCTTGCCCTTTGAGAACCCTTCAGATGAAGTCATGGCTGGACTGACCTCACCCAACGCTTCCTTCATTGCTTTTCCTGCCATGAGAAGTTGGGGTACGAATGCTTTTCCTTTCTCAAAGAGTTTGCCGAGGTCGGCCATGGCCCGTGACATCTCGTCGTTGACCAATTCTTCTGCGGTGGCTTGCTCGGCAAGAGCGTCTTTTACGGCATGAACAGCTTTTTCACCATCACCTTCAATGATAGCTTGATAGAGTCGCTGTTTGGGTGATAAGTCCTCGGAATGTGTCGGTTTCCCTCCTAATGAAAGGGGACGATAACGCAGACTGCGGTTTGTGTCCATAGGATGGCGAGGCGAGACGTAGATACCGGGCAGGGGATGGGTCAGACGCTCGAAAGCACGTATAATGACATCGGTGGTGCCACAGCATCCTCCAAGGATGTTCAGGTGATGACCCTCAACCAATGGCCATACCAGTGACTGCATCTCCTCAGGAGTAATATGGTAATGTCCTGCATCATCAGGCATCCCAGCATTGGGGTAAAATGACACTAAGACAGGGAACATCTGTCCCATCTCCTTGATTAGAGGAGTAAAAGCAGGGATGTCGGCTATGCAGTTGATGCCAACGGAGAACACATTACTTAATGGTATTGAGGAGAGAAAATCAGTCACCGACTGTCCGAGCATATTGTGTCCGTCAGGAGACGATACGCTGAAACTGAGCATAATGGGAACCTTGCGGTTGCACCTCTCCATAGCCTCTTGGGCAGCATCCAAGGCGATGCTGGCGTTCTTGGTGTCGAAGATGGTCTCGATAAGCAACGCATCAACCCCTCCGTCGAGCAAGGCCTCCATTTGTTCAAGATATGCCTCGTGAAGCAACGTTGGTGAAAGTGGTGGCGTTCCCCCAGTGGATATGGAACATATCTTGTTGGTAGGACCTACTGAACCCAGGATAAACCTTGGCTTGCTCTCTGTTGAATGGCTGTCGGCGGCAGAGCGGGCGATGCGGCAGGCAGCTAAGTTGATTTCCCTTACATGTGCCTCCATACCATAGTCGCCTAAGGAAATGCGTTGGGCATTGAATGTGTTGGTCTCTATTAGGTCGGCGCCAGCCTCAAGGTATTTGCAGTGGATTTCGCCGATTATATCCGGACGGGTAAGCGAGAGCAGGTCGTTGCATCCCTTCAGCGGTATGGGGTGTGATTCGAATGTCTTTCCACGGAAGTCTTTTTCCTGCAAGCCATACTGCTGTATCATGGTTCCCATTCCTCCATCGAGAATGAGGATTCTTTTTGGGAATTCCTCTTCCAGCAATGGCTTCTTTCCTAATGCAGACACTGTTATTGCCGTATCTTTGATGTCATGTGTCACAGAAGGTTTTTTTTGGTATTCTTCCACAATGCGCATCGCTTCCTCCACCTCCCGTTCTTGGTGAAAATCCA
The DNA here is from genome assembly GCA_017961115.1 of Prevotella sp. GTDB lineage: Bacteria > Bacteroidota > Bacteroidia > Bacteroidales > Bacteroidaceae > Prevotella. The sequence goes on from JAGCXX010000042.1 coordinate 5,964, forward strand.
TTTCGAGATGAACACCTTCGCCACCGATATGGTCGAGCAGCGGACGAAGCTCTTCAAGGGTAACCCAAGAGACCATCACGCTCTTGCCGCCCTCGAGAATCTGCCGGTAAAGAGGATACCATTTTGAAGACCCGCCTTGCGGCTGTCCCACTCCGGGTGTCCATTGGATGGCATCCAGTTCGTCTATCTCAAGCAAGGCATTTAGATGACGGATGGCTCCTACCCCGTCGAGATGGTAGAGGGTGTAGTCGATGTGCTGGCATTGCTCGCGTATATAGGGTTGAACGAAGCGCCGGAAATCTTCGGTGCTCAGCATGGTGGAAATGTCGCTTTGCAGTTTCGTCATCTTGCCTGGTGCCCATGATGAGAAATAGCAGAATGCCATCTCGTCGCCCTCGCGGATGATGTCATAGAGTTCATCAAATACCTTGAGATATATGTCGTTTACCGCTTGCAACTGAGACTCCAGCAACTCCGGCCTCATTACAGTATCGAGCAACACCTTATCGGTGCCTCTTAGGGCAGCCAACACGTCAAGACCTTCCATCAGGTCGGGCATGCCCACATAGTAATGACCTTGTGCTTTTTCCTTGCATGCCATGAGCAATTGTTTGTGCAACAACCAATTGGGATGGTTGGGGTCGAACTTGATCTCATCAGTTTCAGCAGGGGAGGGATGAATCCATATGGTGTCCTCACCACCCTCGTACACACCTCCAAGAATGGCAGCCAACGAACCAGGTCCCAACTGCGTATTGGCGACAGGCAGCATATCGGCCATCAACGAACTATGTGCCACATACCAATCCAGATACTGAGCACGCCATGCAGGGTCGAACCATTTCTGGTTGAGATCTTGGCATGGGGGTGGGGGAGGCACATCGGCATGGGGCTTCACCCCTTCCTGAAAATGCTCCCACATATTCAGGATGATACCTTTCCGATGCCACCAATCGACATAATGGCGTTTTGTTTCCTCCAGATTCGTTTTCCAAGTATTCATGTTGATGCCAATAGTTGGATGACATTTTGCCAAATGAAGTAGAAAAGGGTACCGTTAAGGCCGTTTCTACTTATATAAAAAACGCTTGATGCTCATTTTGGGTGTCTTCTCAAAAGGTGTGTCCATCAGTTCCACCTTGTTGATCTGACTGTAGGCAGGAAGCGATTTGTTGGCTGTGGAGCGTATCAGTTCCGGGATAGCCTTCCTTGATTCTGCATCCATGTCGTCAGGAATATCCGGATACACCATTGCCACAATCTTCCTGTCACGGTCGACGACAAGCGATTCAATCACATACGGGCAACTCGACAACACTGCCTCCAATTCTTCTGGATAGATATTCTGTCCGTTTGAGTTGAGAATCATCGATTTGATGCGGCCTCGGATAAAAATGTTGCCTTCCTCATCCATCAGTCCCAAATCGCCTGTTCGGAACCATCCGTCGTCGGTAAATGCCACGGCATTGGCTTCAGGGTTTTTGTAATAACCCATAGTAATGTTGTTGCCCCTCGCCTGGATTTCGCCCGCTATGTTTTTGGGGTCTTCAGAATCTATCCGGATTTCGTGAACAGGTTTTCCACAGGAACCTGGGACAAATTCTGTCCACCACTCCCAACCCAGCAGCGGGCAGGCTTCCGTCATCCCATAGCCCACCGTAAATGGCAGACGCATCTTGCTGAAGCATTGTTCTACTTCTGACTTGAGCGGCGCACCTCCCATGATGAAGCATTTCACACGACCACCAAAAGCCGATAGGATTTTTCTGCGGATAATCTTATAGATTATTTTTTGAGCATAGGGGATGGAGAAAAACCGTTGCATTTTCTCCAATGCAGGTTTGATGGATTGGGCATAGACCTTTTCCATCACCAGCGGAACAGTGACCACCATGTAAGGCCTAACTTCCTTCATCGCCTTGAGAAGTGTAGATGGCGAAGGTGTCTTGCCCAGGAAATATACTGTCACGCCATCGACATTGGGATGGATAAACTCGATGGCAAGACCATACATATGTGCCATAGGAAGCATTGAGACGATGGTTTCTCCCGGGTGGTTGGGAAAATGGTTGTTGGCGAATTCATCAGTATCTGAAATGGCACCATAGGTGAGCATTACCCCCTTGGGGTTGCCAGTAGTCCCCGAGGTGTAATTGATGATGGCCAATTTATCCATGTTGTCCGTTGAATATGACACATTTTCCGGCTGCAATCCATGAGGATGTCGGAGTGCAAAAGTCTTCTCGCGGTGTTTCCAGGCATTGGCGGCTTTCTCATCCCTATGCCACAGCAAAGACCAGTCTTTGACGTTGATGGCCGCCTTGAGCAGCGGCATTTGTTCGGGATTCAGCTTTCTCCAGATATCCTCGTCTGTGAATAGAAGTACACTGTCTGAATGGTGGGTGAGTGCTGTGATGCTGTTGGGGTGGAAATCAGCCAAAAGAGGTACTGCCACGCA